>NZ_DASWTD010000080.1:0-7472 GCF_036402335.1 Sphingopyxis sp.
CGGCGAGGTCGCCGAAACCGATACCGCCGTAGGGTGCGAACCAGCCGTCCCGGTCGTCGAGCGCCTGCGGCGGAGCCACGGGCGCGTCGGTATCGCGGAGATGGAAAACACGCACGTCCGGGTTGCGGCGATGGATGAAGAAAGCGAGCGCGCCATCGCGCGGTCCGCATCCGTGCCACAGGTCCGGCGGCAGGCCAGCGCAGTCGATCTGCGCGAGGAAGTCGGCGGGCTCGCCGCCGATTTTTGGCCATTCCATGCCGCCGGGCAGCCGTGGCCGGCCGCCAAGCCAGCTCGACGTCGATATCGCGTCGCGCGGCGGGATTTGCGGGACCAGTCGGAGTGTGACCGCCTCAGCACCGGGTTCGCCGATCTCGGGCTCGTCGCTGCCGGCCTCGTCAATGCTTTCCTCTTCGTCGGTGTCGGTGCCGTGCGCGTCGGCATCGCGCGCTACTTGCTCGACCTCGGCTACCTTCGACTCGAGCATGGTCTCGACGCTCGCCGACTCGTGATCGGCAACCGGATCGGGCGTCGATCGGGATTCACCGTCATCACCGCCACCGTCGCTCAGCTGGTCGAGCGGCGTCTTGCGGCTGATCCGCGCGAGCCGTGACGGCGCCATCTCGACATGATCGAGTTCGGGATTCGCCTTGCGGGGCAGCTTCGGCAGCCTGGGCAGCCGGCTTTCGCCAGGGGCGCGGGGCGGACGGGGAGCGCGCGGTGCGGCAGGGGCCGTGCGCGGACGCCGCAGCCACCATATCGCCACGACGATCGCCAGAAAGACCAGCGTGGCGCCGGCGAGCGTCAGCGCTGCCGATTGAAGCTGGTCCATGGCGTATCTCCAAATATGCGCGGCGCCGCACCTTTCCGGCGCCACATCGGAGCAATCTAGCGCATGGACCTAAACAGTTGGTAAGCGGCGGCGATCAGAGCCAGCCGGCGAGTTCGCGGCGCACCAGCGCTTCCAGCATCGCCTTGCCCGGTGCGTCGGCGTTGAGGCAGGGGAGATAGGCGAATTGCCGCCCGCCTGCCGTCTCGAACTGCTCCCTGCCACGAATCGCGAGTTCCTCGAGCGTTTCGAGGCAATCGGCCGAAAAGCCGGGCGCGAAGATCGCGACGCTGCGGCCCTCGCGTCCAAGCTGTTCGAGCCGCGCGTCGGTCGCCGGCTCGAGCCATCTGGCGCGCCCGAAGCGCGACTGGAAGGCGACCTCGACGGGGCGGCCGAGCGCATCCGCCAGAAGGCGCGCAGTCGTTTGGCACTGGTCGTGATAGGGATCGCCGAGCGTGCGCGTTCGCTCGGGCATGCCGTGGAAGCTCGCGAGCAGCACGTCGGGGGCGAAATCGAGGGCCGCGAGCCCCGCTTCGACCGATTGCCCGAGCGCGTCCAGATAGGCAGCGTCGTCGTGATAGGGCGGCAGGAAGCGCAGCGCCGGCTGACGTCGCAACGTCTTCAGATGCGCGCACACGGCGTCGACCACCGTCGCGGTGGTCGCGGCGCAATATTGCGGATAGAGCGGTGCAACCAGAATTCGTTGACATCCCGCTGCCATCAGCGCGTCGATCGCCGGGCCGATCGCCGGTTCGCCATATCGCATCGCATAGGCGACCTGCGCCGGCTCGCCGAGCGCAGCCCGTAATGCATGGGTTTGGGCGCGCGTGATCGCGGCGAGCGGCGAGCCTTCATCGGTCCATACCTGCGCATAGGCATGGGCCGATTTCTTCGGCCGCGTCGGCAGGATGACCCCGCGCAGGATCGGCTGCCACAGGATTTGCGGGATTTCGACGACGCGGCGATCGGACAGGAATTCGGCGAGATAGCGTCGCACCGACCGCGCATCGGGCGCATCGGGGGTGCCGAGATTGACGAGCAGCACGCCGATCTGCGTCGGCACGCTCACGCTGGATGCGCCGATAGCGGGATACGGCGGACGCGGCGGCCGGTCGCCGCGAACATCGCATTGGCGATCGCGGGCGCAACGACGGGTACGCCGATTTCGCCGAGCCCGCCCGGTTCGCGGTCGCTGTCGATGAATTCGACCAGAATCTGCGGGGTCTGCGACAGGTCGGGCAATCCGAGCTGGCCGAGCTTGCGTGCGGTCGCGACGCCGCCTTCATAGTCGGTGGTCGCGCCCACGGCGGCGGCGAGGCCGAAAATCAGCCCGCCTTCGATTTGCTGGCGCGCGATCACCGGGTTCACGAGCCGGCCGGCGTCGACCACCGCTACCAGTTGCTCGACCCGCAACCCGCGGTCGCTTTGCCGTGCGGTCGCCATCAGCGCGATATGGCTGCCGCGCATCGAGTGGCACGCCAATCCTTGCGATGTCCCCGACAACCCGCCCTCCCAGCCGCCGAGGCTGGTCGCGGTGAGCAGGCAGCGCGCGAGCTGGGGCGCATTGCCGAGCATCGCCATGCGATAGGAAAGCGCATCTGTTCCCGCGCGCGCCGCCATCTCGTCGACGAAACATTCGGTGAAAAAGGCGGTGTAGCTGTCGGCATTGCCGCGCCAGCGTCCGGTCGGCAGCCCGATATCGGCGGGGCAATGATCGACCGCCATGTGCGGTATCGCATAGCCGCTTGCCGCACCCTCGACCGCGGCCGCATCGGCGCTGCCCGCCGCGGCGCGTTGCGCGACGTCGGCGGGCGTGCCCGCAAACAGGCGTTCGCGCACCTCGTGGTTGGTTGGCGGCACCGCGATGCGCGTGACCAGCGCGTCGATCCCGCCCGCGGCGTTGAGCGTCGCGGTGAGCCTGGCTCGCGCCGGTGCGCGCGGCGGCAGGCGCATGATTTCTTCGGCGCGCGACCAGGCGAGCTGAACCGGGCGCTTGATCTGGAGCGCGATGATCGCCGCCTGCACCGCCACACTGTGATCGAGGCACGCGTCAAAGGATCCGCCCGCCATCATCGGGAACAGGACGACATTGCCCCGCGCGAGACCGGTGGCGGCGGCGATCGCGTCGCGGCATTGCGCGGGTGCCTGCGTCGCGACCCAGACGCGTATCCGCACGCCGTCGGGCGCGGCGGTGGCAGTGCGCGTTTCAATCGGTGCGTGCAGCGCCGGGGCGACGGCATATTCGGCAGCGATTTTCGTGCGGCCCGACATCGCCTCTCCGACGTCCCCGACGCTGCTCATGCGATATCCGTCGTCCTTCAGTGCGGCTTTCAACGCCTTGTCGATGCCGTCGGTCGAAACCGGGATGCCTTCGGTCTCGAACACCGGCGCGAAGCGGTCGAGCGCGCGGTTTGCGGCCCACCAGTTGCGCGCGACCGCGGCGACCCATCGATCGTGCGTGACGACATGGAGCAGGCCGGGCGAGGCCAGCCCCGTCTTGCGGTCGATCGCCTTCAGCCGCGTCGCGCCGAGCGGTCCCTGCCGGATCGCCGCAAAGACCATGTCGGGCACGCGGATGTCGCCGGCATAATTGGCCGACCCGTCGATCTTGGCGGGCAGGTCGAGTCGCGTCAGCTCCTTGCCGTAGAGCGGGTCGGCGCTGCTCGCGCGATAGACGGGCTCGACGGGCGGTTCGAGCGTCGCCGCAATCGCCGCGACTTCGCCGAAGCGCAGCTTGTTCCTGCCGAAGACGACAAAGCCGTCCTGTGTGTCGCATTCTTCCCAATTGGCGTCCCAGCGCTTCGCCGCGGCCATCATCAGCAGCGCCCGCGCCTGCGCCGCCGCGGCGCGGCACGGGCCTTCGAACATGCGCACCGACGAGCCGTTCGCGGTGAGCATCACCGCGTTGCGCACGGCCCATTCGCGACGCGCCCAGCTGCGCACGTCGGACACGAAATCGGGAACGCCCGCACGCGGAGTGAAGGTGGCGCTATCCTCGTCGACGAGCAGCGTGTTGGTATAGAGCGGATTGATCGGGGCGGTTTCGACCGCGATCGTACGCCAGTCGGCACCGAGTTCGTCGGCCATGATCTGGGGGAGCAATGTCGTAACGCCCTGACCCATCTCGCATTGGGGGACGATCGCGCTGATATGTCCGTCGTCGCCGATCTTCAGGAAAGCGTTGAAGACATGCTCGTCGGGCGCGGCGGTCCGGTTCGGCCGATACTCGCGCGGCCACAGGCCCCACGCGATGGCAAGCCCTCCCGCCGCGGTCGCGCCGACCAGCATCTGGCGGCGGCTGACGCGCGGCAGGCGCGATTTGTTTTTCCCCACAGTGTCGCGAATGCCGACCATCGACGACGCTGATAAGCGGCGCGAGTCGGCGACGCAAAGCCTTTTGGTCTATCGCGGCCGCGCCCGCGTGACCGTCATTCGGACAGCGCGAAATCGACGCGCACCGAAACCTGCGATTCGCTGACGCCCGGATTGAAGGGCGGGGCGGCTGCGGCGGCTTGGGGGGCAACCCGGTTGGCGGCGTCCATTTCATAATAGGGCATGGGCGGCGCATTGTCGCCGCCGTCGCGGATCGTCAGCACGCGCTTGATCTTGAGCCCAGCGGCACCTGCATAGGCCTCGGCGCGCGCCCGCGCCGCGCGATAGGCGGCGGCATAGGCCGATTTGGTCGCGGCTTCCTGATCGGAGACGCGCAGCGTCGGGCCCGACAGGACGTTGGCGCCCGCCTGCGTGGTTGCGGCGACGGCCTCGCCTGCCTTGTCGACCGTGCGCATCCGCACCTCCACCTGGTTCACCGCTTCGAACTTGCCCTTGTTGGCGCCCCAGTCGATCCGGTTCACGGTGAGCTGGCGGGTCTGGAGGTCCTTGCTCGCGACGCCAAAGGCCTTCAGCGCTTCGGTCACTTTAGTCATCGTTTCGTTGTTCTTCTGCGTCGCGGCTTCCGCCGAGGCGGCGATCGTGCTGACCCCCGCGGTGAAGCGCGCTTCGTCGGGCCGCGTCTCGGATCGCCCCGTCGCCGAGACCGACAGCAAGGTTTCGTCATGCCCGACGCCGCGCGGGTCGGGCGCCTTTTCGCCGCACGCGCCGAGCGCGAGCAAAGGGATCAGCATAAGGGTCTGGGTGCGCATGGTTTTTCTCCCGTCCGGTGCCGGGCTAGCGCATGACGGGCGAAAGGGTTCCCCTTACCAGCCCCACGGCGCGGGCGGCGGCGTCACCGGTCTGGCATAATCGAACGCGACGCGGAAATGTCTTCCTTCGCGGTTCAGTCCGTAAGTGAAGCCGTTGCCGGTGGTTTCGACCGACCAGATGTTGCTGTTCGAAACGCTGCGGCCGGTCGCCGTGAACATCGCGATCGATTCGGCATCGACGGGGAAGGTCTGACGCGTCGCGCTTCCCCTGTCTGCGGTGTCGCCGCCATAGAGCGTGACCGCGTCGGGTGTGCCGTCGGCGTGGCGATGATCGTGCTTGAGCCGCAGGCCGGTGGTTGTCCGGCTGATGATCCACGTCCGCGACCGGTCCCAGCCGCCGTCGGGGCCAAGCCCGCCGATATGGAATGGGATTTCGATGCGGTCCGCTGAGCAATGGCGGATATGCATCACCATCGTCTTGCCGCGCATCTCGGCGTCGGCGTCCTGGTCGCTTGCGAGCTTGCCGGTATAGGCCTTGCCGCAGTGCGCCGAGAGCGCATCGAAGAAGGCATTTTGCGGGCTTTCCGCCGCCGATGTCGTTGCGCAGCCCGCCAGCGCCGTTGCGGCGAGCGCTGAAACCGCTGCCTTCACTTGAGTAGGCCGAGCCGAGGGACTTCGATCTTGGGGCAGCGGTCCATGACCACGGTCAGTCCGGCGGCCTCGGCGCGTTTCGCTGCGGCCTCGTTGATGACGCCGATCTGCATCCACACTGCCTTGGCGCCATGGACGATCGCCTCGTCGACCGCGGTGCCGGCATCTTCGCTGTTGCGGAAGATATCGACGAGTTCGGCGGGGGGCTCGACGTCGGCGAGCGTCGCGACGACGGGCGCGCCATGGATCGTCTTGCCGGCGTGGCCGGGGTTGACCGCGATCACGTCATGCCCCTGACGCACGAGGAAGGCGAGGACGCCGTTCGAGGCGCGCGCGGGATTGGGCGAAGCGCCCACGACCGCGATGCGGCGCTTCTGCCCGAGCAGTTCGCGAATCTCGTTTTCATCGTTAACCGCCATCATCGCCCCTTTCGTGTGTTCAGCCAGTCGGCGACCTTCGCCGCTATCGCGTGGAACGGCTCGCCTGCCGGGTCGGTTCCGGCCGCGGGCGGCACGCCGCCATCGCTCGCGAGGCGGATGCCCATCGACAGCGGCACGCGGCCGAGGAAGTCGAGCCCCATTGTCTTCGCCGCCGCTTCGGCGCCGCCGCTGCCGAACGGATCACTGACCTCGCCGCAATGCGGGCAGGCGTAACCCGCCATATTCTCGACGAGCCCGATGATCGGCACGTCGGCCTGCTCGAACAGGCTGATCGCGCGCGTCGCGTCCATCAGCGCCAGGTCCTGCGGGGTCGACACGATCACCGCGCCGGCGGGCTTGTGCTTCTGGATCATCGTCAGCTGGACGTCGCCGGTACCCGGCGGCAGGTCGACGACGAGCGTGTCGATCTCGCCCCAGCTCGCATCGACGAGCTGTTCGAGCGCCTTGCCCGCCATCGGGCCGCGCCACGCGATCGCCTGTCCGGGCGCCGCGATCTGGCCGGTCGACAGCATCGGCACGCCATAAGCATTGGGAACGGGGGCAAGCTTCGATCCGCGCGCTTCGGGCTTGACGCCCTCGCTGTCCATCAGACGGGGCTGCGACGGGCCATAGATATCGGCGTCGACCAGCCCGACCTTCACGCCCCGCCGGCGCAGCGCGACCGCAAGGTTCGCGGCGAGGGTCGATTTGCCGACGCCGCCCTTGCCGCTGCCGACCGCGATGAGCGTCATCGCTTTTTTCTCGGCGGTCATCGCGATGCGCACTTGGCGCACGCCAGCCTCGGCGAGCAGGCCGGCGCGCAGCCTGTCTTCGAGCGGTTTGCGGTCCTCGACGGCAATCCCCGACACGTCGAGGACGACGGCGAGCAGCCCCTTGTCGTCGAGCAGGCGGAGCCCCGAGGCGCGCCCTTCGCTAAGCTCGGATGCGGCGGCGGTCAGGCGGGCGATATCGGCGCTTTGCTCGGTCATGTCCGGCGCAGATAGGCATGATCCGGGCGATTGCCAGCCATTTTCGCGCGCACCCCCTGTTAATCGCGCCCGCCGACCCTATAAAAGCCTTATGAACGACAAGATTGACGGCAGCATGGGACGCCGCAGCCCGAGAGGATTGCGGCAATTTTTCCATCAGATCAGCCAGATGGCGAATAGTCCCTGGGGTAGCGGCCCCGGCAAGGGCGAGGGTGACGGCGGCAAGGGCGGCGGCGACGGCAAGAAGCCCGGCCCGCGCAATCCATGGGTTACCCCCGATCCCGCCGACCAGCGGCGCGCGCAGAAGCCGCGCGGCCCCTCGGCGCTCGACGAACTGCTGCGCAAGGGGCGCGGCGGGTTCGGCGGCGGCTCGGGCGGCAGCGGCCAGTTCAATTTCGGCGATTCGGCCAAGTTCTGGAAATGGGGCGTGGTCGGCGTGGCCGTC
>NZ_DASWTD010000081.1:0-6794 GCF_036402335.1 Sphingopyxis sp.
TCGAAGGCGATATCGGCGTCAGCTTCGAATTTTTCCCGCCCAAGACCGAGAAGATGGAGGCGCAGCTGTGGGACACGTTCCGCACGCTCGAACCGCTCGGCCCCAGTTTCGTGTCGGTGACCTACGGTGCCGGCGGGTCGACGCGCGAGCGCACCCATGCGACGGTCGCGCGGATCGCCGCCGAAAGCCGCGTGCCGCCCGCCGCGCACCTGACCTGCGTCGAGGCTTCGCGCGCCGAGATCGACGAGGTCGCGCGCGCCTATTGGGATGCGGGGGTGCGGCATATCGTCGCATTGCGCGGCGATGTTCCGGGCGGTGCACCCTATCGCGCGCACCCCGATGGCTATGCCAATGCGATCGAACTGGTCGCCGGGCTGAAGGCGATCGCGCCGTTCGACATTTCGGTCGCCGCCTATCCCGAAGTGCATCCCGACGCCGACTGCGCCGAGTCCGACCTCGATAACCTGAAGCGCAAGCTCGATGCCGGCGCGACGCGGGCGATCACCCAATTCTTCTTTTCGCCCGAAAGCTTCCTGCGTTTCCGCGATGCCGCCGCCGCCGCGGGAATCTCCGCGCCGATCATCCCCGGAATTCTGCCCGTATCGAATGTGTCGCAGACGCGGCGCATGGCCGATATGTGCGGCACCGCGATTCCCGGCTGGATGATCTCGCTGTTCGAAGGGCTCGACGACCTGCCCGCGGCGCGCCAGCTCGTCGCGGCGACGATTGCCGCCGAAATGTGCCGCCGGCTCTATGCGGGCGGGGTCCGCGATTTTCACTTCTACACGCTCAACCGGGCGGAGCTCAGCTACGCCATCTGCCACCTTCTGGGGCTGCGTCCGGCGTCTGCCCCGGCGACGGAGAAAGCCGCATGACCCCCAATCCGGCCAAAAGTGCACGCGAAGCCCTGCAGGCGGCGGCCAAGCAACGCATCCTGCTCACCGACGGCGGCTGGGGAACCCAGATCCAGCTCAGGAAGCTGACCGAGGCCTGCTACGCGGGTAACCTCGGCCTGTCGCACGACCAGAAGGGTAATAACGACATTCTCGCGCTGACGCGCCCCGACGTCGTGACCGCGATCGGCGAAGCCTATCTCGCGGCCGGGTCCGACATCGTGTCGACGAACACCTTCAGCGCCAACCGGATCAGCCAGGCCGATTATGGCGCCGAGGCGCTGGTCGCGGACATCAACATCGAAAGCGCGCGGCTGGGCCGCGAGACCGCGGTGAAATATGAAGGGCTCGATGGCCGCCGCCGCTTTGTGGCGGGTGCGGTCGGGCCGACGAACAAGACATTGTCGCTGTCGCCCGACGTCAACAATCCGGGCTTCCGCGAGATCGATTTCGACGAGCTCAAGGATGTCTATCTGGAACAGGTCGTGGCGCTCGCCGAAGGTGGCGCCGATTTCATCCTGATCGAAACCATTTTCGACACGCTCAACGCCAAGGCGGGGATCGCCGCGACGCTTGAGGCCGAAGCGAAAGTCGGGCGCGAATTGCCGCTGATGATCTCGATGACGCTCACCGACCTTAGCGGTCGTAACCTGTCGGGACATACGGTCGAGGCCTTCTGGTATGCGGTGCGCCACGCCCGGCCGTTGACGATCGGGCTGAACTGCTCGTTCGGCGCTGCCCAGCTTCGTCCGCACGTGAAGGTCCTGTCCGAACTCGCCGATGCGCTGGTGATGGTCTATCCGAATGCGGGCCTTCCCAACGAGCTCGGCGAATATGACGAACTGCCCGAAACGACGGCCAGCCTCGTACGCGAGTGGGCCGAGCATGGGCAGGTCAATGTGCTTGGTGGCTGTTGCGGATCTACCCCGGCGCATATCGCGGCGATGGCGAAGGCGATCGAAGGCCTTCCGGCGCGGCAGATTCCCGAAGTGCCGGTGCGCACGCGGCTTGCGGGGCTGGAGCCCTTCACCATGGCGGCCTGAAACGATGAGCGACATTTCGGCATGGACGATCCGGGAAGCCGGAGCCGACGACGCGGCAGCGCTGGCGTTGATCGGCGCAGCGACCTTTCTCGAGACCTTCGCCGGCATTCTCGACGGCGATGCGATCGTCGGTCACTGCGCCGCGCAGCACAATGAAGCGGCGTATCGCGCCCATCTGGCCGATGGCGCGCGCGCGTGGATCGCCGAAGCGCAGCCCGGCGGCGCGCCGATCGGCTTTGCGCTGGTGAGCAAACCCGACCTCGCGGCAGCGATCGACGGCGATATCGAACTGAAGCGCATCTATTCGCTGTCGCGCTTTCACGGCAGCGGCCTCGGCGCGGGGCTGATGAAGCAGGCGCTGGAAGCCGCGCACGGCCATCGCCGCCTGCTGCTTGGCGTGTATGCGCAGAACGAGCGCGCACTCGCCTTTTACCGCAAACAGGGGTTCGCCGACCTCGGGACACGCCAGTTCAACGTCGGCGGCAAGCTGTACGACGATCTCGTTCTCGCTCGTCCGCTCGCCTGATGCCCATTTCCAGGATTACCCTATGACCACCGCCGCCTCCTCCAGCTTCGTCAACATCGGCGAACGCACCAACGTCACCGGATCGGCGGCGTTCAAGAAGCTGATCCTTGCCGACGATTATACTGCGGCGGTCGAGGTCGCGCGCCAGCAGGTCGAGAACGGCGCGCAGGTCATCGACGTCAATATGGACGAGGGCCTGCTCGACGCCGAATATGCGATGACGACCTTCCTGAAGCTGATCGCGGCCGAGCCCGACATCGCGCGCATCCCGGTGATGATCGACAGTTCGAAATGGGATGTCATCGAGGCGGGTCTGAAATGCGTGCCCGGCAAACCGATCGTCAATTCGATCAGCATGAAGGAAGGCGAAGAACCGTTCCTCGCGCACGCGCGCAAATGCATGGCCTATGGCGCCGCGGTCGTCGTGATGGCGTTCGACGAGGTCGGGCAGGCCGACACCAAAGAGCGCAAGATCGAGATTTGCGAGCGCGCCTACAAGCTGCTCACCGGCATCGGCTTCCCGCCCGAGGATATCATCTTCGACCCCAATGTCTTCGCAGTCGCGACGGGCCTCGAAGAGCATGACAATTACGCCGTCGATTTCATCGAGGCGGTGAAGGAAATCCGCGTTCGCTGCCCACACGTCCATTTCTCGGGCGGCCTGTCGAATCTCTCGTTCGGCTTTCGCGGTAACGAGGTCGTGCGCCGCGCGATGCACAGCGTGTTCCTCTATTATGCGATCCCCGCCGGGCTCGACATGGCGATCGTCAACGCGGGACAGCTCGACGTTTACGACACGATCGATCCCGAACTCAGGCAAGCGGTCGAGGATGTCGTGCTCAACCGCAAGGTCGAGGGCGAAGCTGAAAGCCCGACCGAACGACTGATCGCGCTCGCCGAGCGTTACAAGGGTAGCAATCCCGCGCAGGAAAAGGCGGCCGAGGAATGGCGCGGCTGGGAGGTCGCGAAGCGGCTCGAGCATGCGCTGGTCAAGGGCATCGACGCCTATGTCGTCGACGATACCGAGGAAATGCGCCTGTTGATGCCGCGCCCCATCGAGGTGATCGAGGGGCCGCTGATGGACGGTATGAACGTCGTCGGCGACCTGTTCGGGTCGGGCAAGATGTTCCTGCCGCAGGTCGTGAAATCAGCGCGCGTGATGAAAAAGGCCGTCGCACATCTGCTGCCCTTCATCGAGGCATCGAAGGAGCCGGGCGCAAAGGGCAAGGGCAAGGTCGTGATGGCGACCGTCAAGGGCGACGTCCACGATATCGGCAAGAATATCGTCGGCGTCGTGCTGCAATGTAACGGCTTCGAGATCGTCGATCTCGGCGTGATGGTGCCCTGGTCGAAGATCCTCGAGGCTGCGAACGAGAATGACGCCGACATGATCGGCCTCTCGGGGCTGATCACCCCGTCGCTCGACGAGATGGTGACGGTGGCCGAGGAAATGCAGCGCGCCGGCATGACGATGCCGCTGCTGATCGGTGGTGCGACGACGTCGAAGGTCCATACCGCGCTCCGCATCGATCCCGCCTATCAGGGGCCGGTGCTCCACGTTCTCGATGCCAGCCGCGCGGTCGGCGTCGCGACATCGCTCGTCAGCGACACCGGACGCGACGTCTATGTGCAGGGATATAAGGACGATTATGCCCATGTCCGCGACGTGCGCGCGGGCAAGGGACAGAGCGTGTTGCACACGCTCGAAGAGGCGCGCGCCAATTATTACGACGCCTATTTGAGCGACAAGCCCGCGCCGCCGTTGCAGCCCGGGCTGCACCGCTTCGACGACTGGTCGCTCGAAGATTTGCGCGAATGCATCGACTGGACGCCTTTCTTCCGTGCGTGGGAGCTGCACGGCACATACCCGTCGATCCTTCAAGACGACATCGTTGGTGAGACCGCACAGGCACTCAAGGCCGACGCCGATGCGATGCTCGACAAGCTGATTGCGGAGAAATGGCTGACCGCGCGCGGCGTCTGCGCCTTCTGGCCGTGCGCGCGCGACGGCGACAGCGTCACCATTCACCTCGCCGAGGAGGAACGCCATGTGACGCTTCCCTTCCTGCGCCAGCAGATCAAGAAGAGCCGCGATCGCGCCAATATGTGCCTCGCCGACTTCATCGATCCGGCGGGCGACTGGATGGGCGGCTTTGCGGTCGGCATCCACGGCATCGAGCCTTTTTCGGAACGCTTCCGCGCCGACAAGGACGACTATTCGGATATCCTGCTGAAGGCGCTCGCCGACCGCTTCGCCGAAGCCTTTGCCGAGCGGCTGCACCAGCATGTCCGCACCACCCTCTGGGGCTATGCGCCCGGCGAGCAGCTGACCAACGAGGCGCTGATCAAGGAAGAATATCGCGGTATCCGTCCGGCACCGGGCTATCCCGCCTGCCCCGACCACAGCCTGAAGCCGATCCTGTTCGATCTGCTCGCGGCGGGCGACAATGCCGGGCTGGTGCTGACCGAAAGCTTTGCCATGCTGCCGACGGCGGCGGTCAGCGGATTCTATTTCGGCCATCCCGAAAGCCAGTATTTCGGTGTGGCGCGGATCGGCAGCGACCAGCTTGCGGACTATGCAGAACGGCGCGGGGTCGATATCGAGACGGCGACGCGCTGGCTGCGTCCAAACCTCGATTAGGCTTTGTCTATGACTGCCGATGCCGAAACATCGACCGGAGCAGGGCAGCAACCATGGCTGAGCATATTGATGCCGGTCTATAATGTTGCGCCCTTTGTCGAAGAATGCCTCGGTTCGATACTCGATCAGCTGGATGGGCAGCCCGGCATCGAAGTGATCCTGCTCGACGACCAGTCAACCGACGGGTCGGCCGGCCTGTGTCAGCGGGTTGTCGCGCATTGCCAATCGAACATCCGGCTGCTCCACCATGGCGAAAATGCCGGGCCCAGTGCGGCGCGCAACTCGATGCTGGAGGTCGCCCGCGGCGACTATGTCTGGTTCGTCGATGCCGACGACCGAATCCTTCCCGGTGCGATCCGGTCGCTGCAGGAAATTGCCGCCAGCGTGCGGCCCGACGTCATCATGTGCGACTATGTCCGCGAGGGCAGCGAATGCTATGCGACGTTCGACGGGCCCGAGCGGCGGGTCAGCAACTGCACCGAAACGCTGGTCGCGGGCGTCTTTGCAAAGCGGCGGCTCCACGCCTGGTCACGCGTGTGGAAGCGCGACCTGTTCGGTTCGTCGATCCGCTTCCCCGTCGGTGCCTGCTTCGAGGATGCGGCCACCATACCCTGGCTGCTGCTCAAGGCCGAAAGCTTCTATTATGCCGCCGAGCCCTGGGTCTATTATCGCTCGCGGCCGGGAAGCATCATGGAGCGCCTCGCCAGAACGCGGAGCTTCGATGTACGCCGCAACGACGATCTGGCCGGCGCGCTCGCCGGGTTTCATTCCGCTCTGGCCGAGGCACTGCCGGACGCCGCGTCCGAAACCATGGCGACTGTAGCGCGCTTCCAATCGCGGGAATTCGTCAAGATCGCCAAGCGTCTGGCACGCGGACGCAAAACATCATGGACGCGGCTGCGGACGGACATCGGGCGGTACCAGACAGTCATGGAGGCGCATTCGCCTTTGCCGTTCGCGGCGGTCGCCAGGCAATATCTGGCGCGCGGGAAGATCGGCCGCGCCGCCGCGCTCGGCTTGGTGCTTGCCGTATCGCGGCCCGAGCGTTCCTAACCTTTTCGTGTGCGAATGTCCGATATCGGGACGGTCGCGCGGTTAACCGCCTTCGCAAACGACTGGCGGCGCGAAGACGGCTATGAGGGCTTTATGACAAAGTCTCTTTTCCATCGGCCCATGCTGCCGCTGCTCGTCCTCCCGCTGCTGTTTGCGCCGGTTCCGGTGCCCGCGCAATCGGGCGGCGCTCCCTATGTCGTCGCCGAATCGGGGCGTAGTTTCGGGCGGTTGCAGGATGCGGTCGATGCGGTTGGCGAGGGCGAAGGGACGATCCGGGTCGCGCCCGGCTACCATCGCGACTGCGCCGTCCAGACCGCGGGGCGGATCGCATTCGTCGCGGCCGAAGCCGGCCGCGCGATTTTCGACGGTGTGGCATGCGAAGGCAAGGCGGCGCTGGTGCTGCGCGGCGCCGGTGCAAAGATCGACGGGATCGTATTTCAGAACATGCGTGTCCCCGACGGTAATGGCGCGGGCATCCGGCTCGAGCGAGGCGATCTCGACGTCGTGAACAGCCTGTTCCGCAATAGCGAGGAAGGCATTCTGACCGCCGACGATCCCGAAGGCACGCTGGCGATTGATCGTTCGACCTTCTCGCGTCTCGGCCGCTGCGACCGCGGTCTCAGCTGCGCGCACAGCGT
>NZ_DASWTD010000082.1:0-6701 GCF_036402335.1 Sphingopyxis sp.
ATCAGGGTGCCATGCTCGATCACCCTGACGCCCGCCTCTACCGAGCGGCGGACGCCGCTCGCCGGGTGACAATGCGACGAGACATAGGTCCGTCGCTCCTCGCATTCGCGAACGATGGCCCGTATCTCGTCGTCGCGGTACTGGTTCATCCAGATGGGATCGAGGGGCGAGGTCACGCCCCCCGACCCCATGATCTTGATGCAATGGGCGCCGCGCCGGAGCTCTTCGCGCGCCGCCTTGATGCACCCATCGATGCCGTCGGCGATCACGCTCATCGTGCCGACCACGCTGCATGAGCAGGCTCCGAATTCATGCTCGCTATCGTGCATGTCCCGAAAATCGCCGTGCCCTCCCGTCATCGAGAGGATTTTGCCGGCATAGAAAAAGCGTGGCCCCTCGATGATCTTGTCTTTGAGAGCCTTGGCCAAACTCCAGTCGCCCCCGCCGATATCGCGCATCGTCGTGAAGCCGCAATGGAGGCCGTGGCGCAGCATGCGCCCGGCGTGAAGAGCGTTATAGGGTGTCCCGACTTTTTCGAGCTGCGTCAGGTCGACATCGGCGGTGTAGGCATGGGTGTGAAGATCGATGAGTCCGGGCATCAGCGTCTTTCCGCCGACGTCGATAAGCTGGGCATCCGGTGCACGGATTTCCTTTTCGGAGACTTCGCGAATGTGACTGCCGTCGATCAGGACAGACATGCCTTCGGCGCATTCCTCGTTCATTCCGTCGAAGATGCGGGCATTTGTCAGCAGCAGCGTCACATAAGGTCTCCTGTTCGGGCGGCGACCGCATCACGTCGGCAGTCGTCGCGCTTGGACAAGAATTTCAAACGCCGCCCGCCATGTCAACATGCATTATTGCATTTTAATATCCAAAAAATCGCTGATATTATGCAAATTTCATTAAATTCACCGGTAAAAAATCTTGCATTCGCGTCTAATAGAATACAGATATGCATGTACGGCAAGTGTCGGACTCGATGGGAGTGCGTGGAGAGGTTATGGACATTCCGAATGACAACCGGGCCTATACGGCGCTCGGAGAGCGATTTGGAACGGTCGGCCGGCTGGGTGCCGCCCGCGCGACCCTGTTCTGGGACAGCCAGACACATATGCCCCCCGGAGCCGCCTGGAGCCGAAGCGAGCAAATGGCAGCGATCGACGCGACCTGCACCGACCTCATCGCTTCGCCCGAAACAGAAGAGCTGCTTGAGACTGCGGCTGCGGCGGCGGGCGCGCTGGAGCCGGTCGAGCGCACCAATCTCGGCGAGATGCGGCGCATCTGGCGTCACAGCACCGCGGTTCCCAAGGAGCTGATGCTCGAAAGGTCGCGCCGGGTTTCTGCCATCCAGCCGATCTGGCTCGCGGCCAAGCAGTCCAATGATTTCGCACCTTTCGGCGCTGCCTTCGAGGAGCTCATGCCGATCTACCGCGAGGTGGCGCAGGCGAAGGGAGAAGCTTTGGGGCTCAGCCCCTTCGACGCGCTGATGGACGAGTTCGATCCGGGGCTGAGCACGCAGATCGTCGATCCCATTTTCGCGGATCTGGAGCACTTTCTCCCGGCGCTTCTCGCCGACGTCATCGAGCGTCAGAAAAGCTGGCCGGACCCGATCCCTTTCGAGGGCGATTTCTCGGCGGACCGGCAGCGCGAACTTTCCTACAAGCTGGTCGAGGCCATCGGGCACGATCTTGCGCATGTCCGCATCGACGCGGCTCCGCACCCCTTTGCGCTGGCGGGGTCGCCGGGCGACAACCGCATCACCACGCGGTTCGACGCAGACAATGTGCGTTACGCGATTCTCGCGACGCTGCACGAGGCGGGCCATTCGCTGTACGAAGCGGGGCTCCCGCGCGAGCATGCCTTCACCCCGGTCGGGCAGGCGCGCGGGGCGACCACCCATGAGAGCCAGTCGACGATGGTCGAGATGCAGGCGGGCCGTAGCCGCGAGTTCCTGTCGTGGCTTGCTCCGCAGTGCGAGGCAGCTTTCGGCGGTGATCCCGATTGCTGGACTGCCTCCAATCTTCTCAACACCTATCGGCGCGTGGGGAGCGGATTCATCCGGGTCGAGGCCGACGAGATTTCGTACCCGCTCCACATCATCCTCCGGTATCGCATCGAGCAGGCCCTGCTTCGCGACGATCTCAAGGTCGCGGACCTGCCGGCCGCCTGGTCCGCGATGTCTGAAGCGATGTTCGGACGCCGGCCTCCCGATCACGCGACGGGCTGCCTCCAGGACATGCATTGGGCTGTCGGCCTATTCGGCTATTTCCCGAATTATGCGCTCGGCGTGAGCCTCGCGGCACAGCTTTTCGAGCAGGCGGTGAAGGACGATCCGGCTGTCCTCGCACATCTGGCCGAGGGCGACTTCGCGCCCTATCGCGCGTGGGTTGGCCCGCGTATTCACGCCAAGGCGAGCCAGATGCCGTTCAACGAACTGGTCGCCGAGGCGACCGGCGCGCCCTTGTCGGCATCTGCGCTCGAGCGTCATCTGCGAGCGCGATATCTGGGTGAGGATATGCCCTGAGGCTCGGCATGGCCATGCATCGGGGCCTCCTTGCCAAGCCACAATGAATGCCGTCGGTCGTCACGAAGCATGACGCCTTGAAAATGAACGGATCAGCTATGCAATTCGATACGCGCAACATAAACCTCGCTCTCAAGGTGATCGACGAGGTCACTGCGGAGCGCGGCAAATCACCCTTCGCGGTGCTCGCACAAGGCATCATGCCGACGCGCTTGCCCGATCTGGGATATGACGAGGCCGTCCGCGTCGCGACGCTTGGAAGCGACCTGCTCAAACGGGCGGACGCGGTCGATGCAGCGGCCCTGCCCGGCGATCTCGGCCTGACCTTCGAGATCGCGCGCGGGCAGGCGAAGCTCTGGTCGCGCTGCAGCGACTGGTATTGGCTGATAATCGACGCCTCCTTCCCGGTCGCCTTCCTGCCGACGGTCTATGGCGGCGGATATCTTCTCAACACCCTGAAATCTATCTTCTCCGCCCTCGAGGTGAAATCGCGCGGCGACCAGCATCGCTATCTCGCGCTGGTCCATGATTATGCGCGGCTGGTGTCGCAAATGGAGGAACGCACGCGCGGCCAGGCCGAGCGCGGCATTTTCATCCCGAAGGCGCAACTCAAGCATTGCGGCCCGCTGATGCGGAATTCGCGGGCGGCTGCAATCGACGATCTGGCGATGCCCCCCGACCGCGTGAGCGGCCCCGGCTCGGAAGATTTCGCCGCGCACCTGCAGGCCGCGCTCGATACGGCGGTGCTGCCCGCATTCGACTCGCTCATCGCCTATCTCGAGGATCCCGCCTATGCGGCCAATGCGCCCGATACCGTCGGGCTAAGCCAGTATCCGGGCGGAGCCGAAGTCTATGCCGAGCTGGTGCATTTGCACACCACGCTCGAGCTTACGCCCGAGGAAGTCCACGCACGCGGGCATGAACGCATGCGCGAGGTCAGGACCCGGATGCAGGCGCTGCTGGACGAGATGGCGTTCGAGGGCGATCCCCAGGCCTATCTCGAAGTGTTGACGACCAATCCGACGTGGCGGGCGGACACGCCCGAGGGCATCGCGGACGTCTTCCAGCGGTACATCGACCGGATGGCGCCGAAGATCGAAGCGGTGTTCCGGTTCAAACCCAGGGCGGCCTATGGCGTTCGGCCTCTCGCACCCGAGCTGACCGGCTCGATGACATTCGGCTATTATTCGATGCCGTCGCCGCACCAGCCCGACGGTCGCTACCTGTTCAATGCCGTCAACCTGTCGCAGGCACCGCTGCTCAACATCGGTGCGCTCACCTATCATGAACTCGTCCCCGGACACCATTTTCACATCGCCTCGCAGAATGAGAATGACGAGCTTCATGAACTGCGCAAGAAGTCGAGCTTCTCCTCGTTCAACGAAGGCTGGGCCGAATATGCGGCGACGCTCGCCGGCGAACTCGGGATGTATGAGGAGCCTGCGGAGAAATTCGGGCGGCTGATGATGGATGCGTTTCTGACATGCCGGCTCGTGGTCGATACCGGGATGAATGCGCTGGGCTGGCCCCTTGAGCAGGCTCGCGAATATATGCGGGACCATAGCTTCATGTCGGAGCGCGAGATCGAATCCGAAACGCTCCGCTACTCGTGCGGCATCCCGGGGCAGTCGCTCGCCTACAAGCTTGGCGACACCTTCCTCCTCGATCAGCGTGAGCGGATGAAAGCGGCGCTCGGCGACCGCTTCGACATCCGCGACTTCCACGACCTGGTGTTGAAGCCGGGCGGGTTGCCTTTGCCCTTGGTAGCGCGGAATGTGGATGCAGCGATCGGCTGATGGGCATATGCCCGGTATCCGCACTCCCACTTCTAATCTCACCCACCCGCAAGGGCCGAATGCAAGCCACCTGATGACACGGAAAGAAGAAGCATGAAGGTCGCTGTCCTTGGCAGCGGCGTCATCGGCGTTACGTCCGCCTGGTATCTCGCCGAGGCCGGGCATGAGGTCGTCGTCATCGACCGCCAGCCCGGACCCGCACTCGAGACAAGCTTTGCCAATGCGGGCGAAATCTCTCCGGGTTACGCTTCGCCATGGGCCGCGCCTGGCATTCCGCAAAAGGCGATCCGGTGGCTAATGATGCGGCATGCGCCGCTGATCCTCCAGCCGGCTATCGATCGCGAGATGCTCGGCTGGCTGTTCGCGATGCTGCGCAACTGCACGGGCGCACGCTATGCGATCAACAAGGCGCGAATGGTGCGGCTTGCCGAATATAGCCGCGACCGGCTCATCGCGCTACGCGCCGATACCGGCATCGCCTATGACGAGCGGAAGCAAGGCACGCTGCAGCTGTTCCGGACGCAGAAGCAGCTCGACGGGACCGCCAAGGATATCGCGGTCCTGCGTGTCGGCGGCGTTCCGTTCGAACTGCTCGACCGCGAAGGCTGCATCACGGTGGAGCCTGGGCTCGCCGCGGCGCGCGAGAAGATCGTCGGCGGTCTCCGTCTTCCCGGCGACGAGACCGGCGACTGCTTCAAGTTCACCGGCGCGCTCGCCGCCATGGCCGCCGAACGCGGCGCCCGGTTCCGTTATGGTGAAGCGATCCGGTCATTGGCAATCGACGGCGCGCGCATCGTCGGCGTCGAAACCGACCGCGGCCGGATCACCGCCGACCGCTATGTCATGGCGCTCGGCAGCCATTCGGCGGCGATGCTGCGACCGCTGGGCCTTCGCCTGCCCGTCTATCCGGTGAAGGGTTATTCGATCACCGTCCCGATCGTCGACGCGGCGCGCGCGCCCGAATCGACGTTGATGGACGAAAGCTACAAGATCGCGATCACGCGGCTCGGCGAGCGCATTCGCGTTGGCGGGATGGCGGAAATTTCGGGATATAACAACGCGCTCCCCGAGCGCCGCCGCGCCACGCTCGTCCACTCGCTCACCGACCTCTTCGCGGGCGCCGGCGACATCGATGCCGCCAGCTACTGGTCCGGACTGCGGCCGATGACGCCCGACGGTACGCCCGTCATCGGGGCGACGCCCTATGACAATCTCTTCCTCAATACGGGGCACGGAACGCTCGGCTGGACGATGGCGTGCGGGTCGGGCCGGCTGATTGCCGATCTGATCAGCGGCCGCGCACCCGACATCGAGGCTGAAGATCTTTCCATCGCGCGTTATGGCGTGCGCTGAGTTTGCGCTCACCAAATGAAAGGAAAAACATGACGATCACTCGCATCCAGTCCGGCGCGCGCATGAGCCAGGCCGTTGTCCATGGCGACACAATCTATCTCGCAGGCCAGGTTGGCGCCCCTGGCGAAAGCGTCGCGAACCAGACGCAGGCGATCCTCGGCCAGATCGAGGCGCTGCTCGCCGAAGCCGGCTCGGAAAAGGCAAAGATCCTGTCAGCGACGATCTGGCTCGCGGACATGGCGGATTTCGCCGAAATGAACGCGGTCTGGGACAAATGGGTCGATGGGAAGGATGCGCCTGCCCGCGCGACCGGCGAAGCCAGGCTTGCGGCGCCCGCTTACAAGGTAGAGATCATCGTCATCGCTGCGCGCTGACGAGCTATTCCCAAGTGGAGCCGAGCCTGTATCGAAGTTGCTTTCGATCTGACCGCAATCGGACAGCAGGCGTCTGACCTGCAGTCGGGACGAGCAGACGCACACCGACGCCAGACATTCGGTGAATATAAAGATGGAGCAGGTTTCCCATGCCGATCGAGATCGATCCCTTTCATGCCATTGCCGTCAGCCGGCTCGCGCATCAGTTGCGGGCCGAAGGACGGTCGGTGATCCACATGGAGTTCGGCCAGCCCTCGACCGGCGCCCCGGCGGCGGCGATCAGGGCGGCGCACGATATCCTCGATACCGACGGCATGGGCTACTGGGAAAGCCCGGGACTGAAAGCGCGGATCGCGGCACATTATGACGAAGCCTATGGGGTAGCGGTCGATCCAGAACAGGTCATCCTAACCTGCGGCGCTTCGCCGGCGCTGGTCCTTGCTCTTTCCTGCCTGTTTTCTCCCGGCGCGCGCGTCGCCTTGGCGAGACCCGGCTATGTTGCCTATAGAAACACGCTGAAGGCGCTTCATCTCGAGCCGGTGGAACTCGCCTGCGGCGAAGCCGAGCGGTTCCAGATCACTGCCGAGGCCGTCGAGCGCATGGAGCCCGCCCCGGACGGGCTGATCGTCGCCAGTCCGGCCAACCCTACGGGCA
>NZ_DASWTD010000083.1:0-6758 GCF_036402335.1 Sphingopyxis sp.
TAGCGGTTCAGCGCGAGCTGCGGGACATATCGCCTGTCACCGGCGCTGCCGCTGCCAGAATCTTCTCAGCGGCACGACGCTCGCGCGCCTGGGCGCGTCGCTCCTCGCCTATTCGGGGACCGGTGAGAGGATGGTCGAAAACGTACGCTAAGCACAAAGCCGTGTCAGCGATCGTATGACATCACGGATGGCCGGCTTTCCATTTTACCGGAATACGCAAGTAGGTGACACCGTTCGCCTCCGCCTGATCGAAATGGCCCGCGCGGATGTTGACCTGGATCGAGGGCAGCAGGAGCTTGGGCACGGATAGCCCGGCGTCACGCTGCTCGCGCATGGCGACGAAGTCGTCCTCATTCACACCGTCATGGACGTGGACGCTCGACCGTCGCTGCTCGCCCACCGTCGTCTCCCAGCGATAGTCGTCGCGACCCGGTGCCTTGTAGTCGTGGCAGAGGAACAGTCGCGTCTCGTCGGGCAGCGCCAATAGCCGGCGGATCGAGCGATAGAGCGTCCGCGCATCCCCGCCCGGGAAGTCGGCGCGGGCGGTGCCATAGTCGGGCATGAACAGCGTATCCCCGACGAACGCCGCATCGCCGATCAGATAGGTCACGTCGGCCGGGGTGTGGCCGGGGACATGCAGCACCTCGACCGCCAGCGCCCCGATCGCGAACTGGTCGCCATTCTCGAACAGGCGGTCGAAGTCCGAGCCGTCCGTTTTCAGATCATCCATCGCGAACACGGGGCGGAAGATTTTCTGCACGTCGCGGATATGCGCGCCGATCCCGATCCATGCGCCTGTATGCGCCTTGATGAAGGGTGCGGCCGACAGATGATCGGCATGAGCGTGCGTCTCCAGCACCATCGCGATCCGCCAGTCCTGCTCGCGGGCGAAGGCGACGATCCGCTCGGCCGAGCGCGTGTCGGCGACGCCGCTCGCCATGTCGAAGTCGAGGACTGGATCGATCACCGCCGCAGTCCGTGTCGCGGGATCGCCGACGAGGTAGCTAATCGTATTGGTCGGCTCGTCGAAAAACGCCTCGATGAGGGGCTGAGTCATGATTTTCTCCGTTAGCGCTTGCTAATATATTAGCTGGTGCTACATAAGCAACACCTAATGGAGTGGCGATGATGCTCAAACCGCCGATGGACCTGGCGACATTCGAGGCGAAGGCCGGGCAGGTCGCCGACACGCTGAAGGCGATCGGCAATGCTCGCCGGCTGATGCTGCTGTGCAAGCTGGTCGAGCATGGCGAGATGACGGTCGGCGATCTGGCCCGTGATGTCGGCTTGTCGCAGTCGGCCTGCTCGCAGCACCTGGCCAGGATGCGCGACGAGGGTCTCGTCACCTACCGGCGGGAGAGCCAGACGCTCTGGTACGCCATCGCGGATGCCCGCGTCGAAACGCTGCTCGGCACTCTCTACCAGCTCTACTGCAAGGATTGATGCGATGACGCTCGCGACCCTTTCTCCCGACGATACCCGTGCCGCGATCGATGCCGGTGCGCGCCTGATCGACATTCGCGGTGCCGACGAGCATGCGCGCGAACGCATTCCCGGCGCGATGAACGTGCCGCTCGACCGGATCGGCGATCTCCCGCGCGACGATCGTCCGGTCGTCTTTCACTGCAAGTCCGGGATGCGCACCGCCGCCAATGCGGCGCAGCTCGGCGCGGCAGCGGGTGGCGCGCCGGCCTATATCCTGGGCGGCGGCATCGATGCGTGGCGGCAGGCAGGACAGCCCACCGTCGCCGATCGGTCGCAGCCGTTGGAAATCATGCGGCAGGTGCAGATTACCGCCGGTGGGCTGGTGCTGATCGGCGTTCTGCTCGGCACGTTCGTCGCTCCCGGCTTCTTCGGGCTGTCGGCGTTCGTCGGGGCGGGGCTGATGTTCGCGGGCGTGACGGGGTGGTGCGGCATGGCCAACCTGCTGCGCGTCATGCCCTGGAACCGGCGCGCGACAGCCTGAGGCGATCGTGGACACCGCTGCCACCCTTGCCGCGCTTGCATCGGGCGGCGTGATTGGCCTGATCCTCGGCCTTGTCGGCGGAGGCGGGTCGATCCTCGCCGTGCCACTCCTGATCTATGTTGTCGGCGTCGGATCACCGCACGCTGCGATCGGGACGGCCGCTGTCGCCGTCACCGTCAATGCGCTTGCCAGCCTGGTCGGCCATGCGCGAGCGGGCCGCGTGAAATGGCGGTGCGCCAGTGTCTTCGCCGTCTCCGGAATGATCGGCGCGGCGCTGGGGGCGGAGTTGGGCAAGGCGTTCGACGGCAAGCGACTGCTTGTCCTGTTCGGGCTTCTGATGATTGGCGTCGGTTTGTCGATGTTGCGCAAGCGCCGCACGGCGGAAGCGCCGGACGTGCGACTGACCCGCGATAGCGCCTCGACGCTGCTGCCGCGCTTGGTTCCGATCGGGCTGGGCGTCGGGCTTGCCGCCGGCTTCTTCGGGATCGGGGGCGGCTTCCTGATCGTGCCGGGGCTGATCCTCGCGACCGCGATGCCGCTGCCCTTCGCGATCGGCACGTCGCTGGTCGTCGTCAGCGCGCTGGGGTTGACCACCGCCTTGTCCTACGCCCTGTCGGGGCTGGTCGACTGGAGCGTGACCGCGATGCTGGTCGTGGGCGGCGTCGCTGGAACGATCGGCGGTATTGCATTGGGCAAGGTTCTCGGCACCCGTAAGGGGCTGCTCGAACGTGGCTTTGCCGCCGTCGTGATTGCGGTAGGAACCTACGTTACGGCATCGTCGCTCTGAACCTGAGCAGCTTCAGCCGACTGCTATCGGCGCACTCGCGCCAACAGCTTTTCACCATCGGGCCTGATCTCGCCCTTCGGCGTGACGTGTCGGTAGAGTGTTTGGCGCGTCACGCCGAGTTCGGCGCATAGCTCCGCGACCTTGGTTTCCGGTTTGCCCATCGCGGCCTGGGCGAGACGCAGTTTGGCCGGCGTCATCTTGAACGGACGCCCGCCGTGCCGACCGCGTGCCCGAGCGGACTCCAGACCGGCGCGCGTGCGCTCGACGATCAGTTCTCGCTCGAACTCGGCGAGGCCGGCGAAAATCGCGAAGATCAGCCGACCGTTGGCGGTGGTTGTGTCAATCGACGCGCCTTCGCCCGCCAGCACCTTCAACCCGATGCCACGCTTCGTCAGATCACCAACCGTATTGACGAGGTGGCGCAAATCGCGGCCGAGCCGATCGAGTTTCCAGATGACCAGCGTGTCGTCGCGGCGCAGCGCCTTCAGGCAGGCGTCCAGTCCCGGTCGCTTGTCGAGCCGGCCCGATGCGGCATCCTCATAGATATGCTCGGGATCGACGCCGGCCGCGACCAGCGCGTCGTGCTGCAGGTCGTGGACCTGGCTGCCGTCCGCCTTGGACACCCGCGCGTAACCGATCTGCGTTGTCACATATACGTCCGTTCACGTGACGGAGCGGCATTGCCCGTCGATCAATCGCGATAATGTCACATAACCCGTCTTCTGGTCTATGCTCCATGAACGGGTACGCTTTCCTGTTTCGTGACGAACAGGAAGCCGATGCCGACCAAGACCATCCTGTCGCCCGCGCAGCGTGCTGTGATCTTCGACCCGCCTGCCGATCGCGCGACGATCGAACGGCTCTATACGCTCGGTCCCGACGATCTGGCACAGGTGGCGCGACGTCGGCGCGGGGCGAACCGGCTCGGCTATGCGGTGCAGCTTTGCTACCTGCGTCATCCCGGTCGCAGGCTACTGACGGGGGATGCGGTGCCCGCCGCCATGCTCGCGCTGCTCGCCGATCAGATCGGGTGCGTAGCCGACGACTTCACCGGCTATGCCACGCGCCCCACGACATTGCGCGAACACCGGGCCGAGATCGAAGCTCTGCTCGGTCTGCGCGCCTTCGCGCGGGTGGATGTACGGGCGATGCTGGCGCTGGGATCGGAGATTGCCGCTTCGACTGATAGAGGTGAGACGATCGTCACAGGCATGGTCGATCGCTTGCGGGCGGACCGGATCGTACTGCCGGCGACATCGACGCTGGAACGGCTCGCCCTCATCGTGCGGACACGGGCGCGCAAGGCGGCCCATTCCAATCTGATCCGCGACTGTTCGACCGAACAGGAAGCCGCACTCGAACACATGATCGCCTCCGACGATGATGGGCGCACCCGGCTAGGATGGATACGCGAATGGCCGGAAGCACCATCGGCCGCGAACCTGAAGGGAATCGTCGAACGGCTCGACACCGTGCGCGGCATCGGGATCGCGGCTGATCGAGCACGACGTATCCATGCTGCTCGCTATGCCGTCATTGCGCGGACCGCCGGCATCGTCACCGCCCAGCACCTGCGGCGTCTCGAACGTCCGCGCCGGCTCGCCATGCTCGTAGCTTCCGTGATCGAGATGGAAGCGACGTTGACCGACGCCGCGCTGGTCATGGTGGAGAAGATGGTGGGCGCGCTGTTCCGCCGTGCCGACCGCACCCGCTCCGATCGGCTGCTCGGCCAGGCACGGATGCTGAAGGACACCGCGCGTTTCCATGCCCGGCTCGGTCGCCTGCTGGTAGATGCTCGTGCGAGCGGGCGCGATGCCTTCCGCGCGATCGACGCGAAGATGGGCTGGGATCAGCTCGAACGCAGCATCCGCTTTGCCGAGGATCTGACGCGCTCGGCCGATGACGGGCTGGAAGAAGTGGTCGAACGCTATCCCGCCGTGCGGCGTTTCGCCCCGACGTTTCTCGCCGCTTTCACCTTCCGCACCGCGCGGTTGGCTGATCCGCTGCTCGGCGCGATCGAGGTGCTGCGCACGATGTACCGCGACGGTCGATCGGTCCTGCCGAAGCGAGTGCCGACCAGCTTCATCAAGCCGCGCTGGCGCAAGGTCGTGCAGCCGGCGGAAGGGACGATAGACCGGCGCGCCTATGAGATCGCAGTGATCGCCCACCTGCGCGAGCGGCTCGGCTCGGGCAGCATCTGGGTGGACGGCAGCCGCGCCTATCGCACGCTCGACGACTATCAGCTGCCCATGCCCGCCTTCGAAGCGATGCGCGCGAGCGGCGATCTGCGCCTGGTTGTGCCGACCGACTTTTCCAAATGGTACGAGGAACGCCGCACCCTGTTGGCCCGGCGCATGACGGAGGTGGAGCGCGCAGCCGCAGCGGGCGAGCTGGTCGATGTGACGATCGAACGCGGGCAGTTGCTCATATCGTCGATCCGGCGATCCCCGTCCGACGATGCCGATGCGCTAAAGGCCCGGCTCTACGCGATGCTGCCGCGCGTCCGAATCACCGATCTGCTGGTCGAGGTCGCCGCATGGTCGGGATTCGCCGACCGTTTCGTCCATGCGCGCAGCGGCGCCCCCGCCTCCGACCAGTCCGCGCTGATGGGTGCGATCCTCGCCGATGCGACCAACCTCGGCCTGGGCCGCATGGCCGAAAGCTCGCGCGGGCTGACGTTGTCTCGCCTGCGCTGGACGGCGGAATGGCATGTGCGCGACGAAACCTATCTGTCGGCGCTGGCGGCGATCGTCGATTGCCATACCGCGCATCCGCTCGCGGCGGTCTGGGGACCGGGCGATACATCGTCGTCGGACGGGCAGTTCTTTCGTGCCGGTGGTCAGGGCGAGGCCCGCGCCGATCACAACGCCCGCTATGGCACCGAACCAGGCGTGCTGTTCTACACCCACGTCACCGACCGCTTCACGCCGTTCCACACCAAGGTCATCGCCGCCAATGCCGGCGAGGCCGCGCATGTCCTCGACGGCCTGCTCGACCATGAAAGCGAGCTGGTCATCCGCGAACATGCGACCGATACCGCCGGCGCGGTCGATCATGTCTTCGGCCTGTGCCATCTGCTCGGCTTCCGCTTCGCGCCCCGCATCCGCGACCTCAACGAGCGCCGGCTCTACAGCCTGTCGCCGCTCGACTCGTGGCCGACGCTGCGCCCGCTCGTCGCCGGTCCGGTCAAGATCCGCGCGATCGAGGAGAACTGGGACGAAACCCTGCGCCTTGCCGCCTCGATCCGGGGTCGGTACACAGAACGGACCCAGATATACGCTAAGGTTTTGCCGTGCCTTCGACGGCGCGCATCTGGCGAAGCGGTCTGAGCGCGGTGGATGGCGCATCGGGATCGGTCCAGAGGTAATCGCCGGTGAGATTGATATGCTGCCAACCGAGCGGTGATAGGTGTTGCAGCAGGTCCGGCGGGACCGGCCGGCCGAGGTTGGCGAGATGCATCCGGGCGGCTTGCAGGTAGGTCGTGTTCCACAGGACGATGGCACCGGCGACGAGGTTCAGCGCGCTCGCCCGATGGCTTTGGGCTTGCAGCGCATGATCGCGGATACGGCCGATGCGATGGAAGAAGATGGCGCGTTTCAGGGCATTTTCCGCTTCTCCCTTGTTGAGTTCGCGGGTGGCGCGGCGACGCTGTTCGGGCTGCTCGATCCAGTCGAGCGTGAACAGGGTACGCTCGACGCGACCGATCTCGCGCAACGCCAGTGCCAGGCCGTTGGCGCGTGGATAGGAGCCGAGCCGTTCCAGCATGATCGAGGCGCTGACGACGCCTGTGCGGATCGAGGTTCCCAGTCGCAGCACGTCGTCCCAGTGTGCCTCGATCAGACCTTCGTCGATGCGGCCCGCGACCAGCGGCGCAATATCGGGGCCGGGTTCGATGCCGTTAAACAGGTGCAAACGGCGTGCGGCGATATTCGGGATACGCGGCGCGAACCGGAACCCAAGCAGATGACATAGCGCGAACACATGGTCGGAGACGCCCCCGCCATC
>NZ_DASWTD010000084.1:0-5317 GCF_036402335.1 Sphingopyxis sp.
CTGTGGGCGCTTCGCGACGCGTCGAACCTGACGGGCACCAAATATGGCTGCGGCACCGGCGAGTGCGGCGCGTGCACCGTCGACATCGACGGCGAGGCGATCCGCAGCTGCATGGTCACGATTGCCGAATGCGAGGGCCGCTTCGTCACGACGATCGAGGGGCTGTCGCGCGACCGCAGCCATGCGGTGCAGCAGGCGTGGGTCGCCGAGCAGGTGCCGCAGTGCGGCTTCTGCCAGTCGGGAATGATCATGGCCGCCGCCGCGCTGCTTCGGGCGAACAGCAATCCCAGCGACGCCGAGATCGACGCCGCGATGACGAATATCTGCCGCTGCGGCACCTATCCGCGCATCCGCACTGCGATCCGCCTCGCGGGTCGCGTGCTGCGCGGCGAAGAGCGCATCGCTGCCGCGCCGCCGCCTGGCATCCGCCCCGAAGACGCAGCCCGCGCGGTGCCCGCGCTGCGCCTGCCGCCGGGCAGCTGAACTCCGGCCCGCGTGGCGCGTTGTTCATCTAGCTGAACCGCAGGCAACGGCACGGTCAGCCGTCGATCATCTTGCCAGTGGTAAGAATCGCTTCATCATCCCGGCTGGCGCCTCCAGCAAACGGGACATGAGTTGGAGAATGGCGAGATGAAGAAGATGTTCGGAGGGTTGCTGATCGCTGCAACGATCCTGACTCCCATCGCCCCGGCCGCCGCACAGGCATCGGGCGAGCGGGTGCAGATCGCGCAAAACGGCGACCGCAGGGATCGCGGACCGCGCGGCCCCGAAGCACGCCGCGGCGGCAGCGAAGCGCGGCCCCAGCGCCAGCAGCCGCAGGCTCAGCGTCAATCGCGCGAAATACGCCAGCAATGGCAACAGCGCGGCAATGATCAGCAGCGGCAGGCGCAACGCCAGCAGTGGCAGCAGCGCGGCAACGATCAGCAGCGCCAGGCGCAGCGCCAGCAGTGGCAACAGCGTGGCAACGATCAACAGCGTCAGGCGCAGCGCCAGCAGTGGCAGCAGCGTGGCAACGATCAACAGCGTCAGGCGCAGCGCCAGCAGTGGCAGCGCCAGGCCGAACAGCGTCAGCGCGGCGGCACCTATGATCGCAACCGCGACGGTCGCACCGACCGCCAGTGGGACCGCAACCGCGACGGCCGGGTTGATCGTCAGTGGGATCGCAACCGCAACGGCCAGGTAGACCGTCGCTACGACCGTAACCGCAACGGCGATCTCGACCGGCGCTGGGACCGCAACGACAACAACCGCGTCGATCGCCGCTACGACCGCAACCGCAACGGCTATGTCGACCGGCGCTATCGCGACGGGCGCAACGACCGCTGGGACCGCAACCATAGCCGCTGGAACCGCGACTGGCGCAGCGACCGCCGCTACGACTGGCGCAGCTACCGCGACCGGAACCGCAGCTATTACCGTATGCCCCGCTATTACAACCCGTATCGCGGCTATGGCTATACGCGGTTCAGCATCGGTTTCACGCTCGGCTCGCTCTTCTACGGCCAGCGCTACTGGATCAACGATCCGGGCTATTACCGCCTGCCGGCCGCCTATGGGGGCTATCGCTGGATCCGCTATTATGACGACGCGCTTCTGGTCGATACCTATTCGGGCGAAGTGGTCGACGTAATCTACGATTTCTTCTGGTAATATTCCTTTCGGTTACCCGAAGACAAACTGAGGGGCTGGCTTGTCCAGCCCCCTTTTTTAGGGCTGGTCGGTTCGAAGGCCCCTCTTTTATATCTTATACGCTTGCCCTCCCCCAAGCGACGCGGCACAGGATGCCCCCGAAAGAAACAGGGGAGCAGATATGCGAAATACGGGTTTGGCGACCGCCGCGGCGGTCACGCTGGCGCTTCTGGGCGCGGGGTCGGCAGAGGCGCGCACGACGGTCATCTATGCCGGGCACATCATCACCGATGCCGACAAGCCCGCGCAAGGCCCCTCGACCGTCGTCGTCACCGACGACCGTATCACATCGATCGCCCCCGGCCGCGCCGACGCCCCGGCAGGCGCCGAAATCGTCGATCTCGGCGACAAGACATTGCTCCCGGGCCTCATCGACCTGCACGTCCACCTGACCGGCGATCCCGGCGACGATTATCGCGCGGCCGCCGTCGATCCCGACGAATGGGGCGTCGTCGTCGGCGCCAAGAACGCCCTCATCACGCTGCGCGCCGGCTTCACGACGGTGCGCGAAGCCGGGTCCGCGCAATATACGGCCTATTCGCTTCGCCGCGGCACCGCGAACGGCTTTATCGAAGGGCCGCGCATCGTCGCTGCGGGCCCGCCGCTGTCGATCATCGGCGGCCACGGCGATGTCACCGGCTTTCGCGAAGACGTCCATGACGTGCTCGATCAGGGCTATACCTGCACCGGCCCGCTCGAATGCGCCGAAAAGGTGCGCAAGGCCTCGCGCGCCGGTGCCGACGTCATCAAGATCACCGCCACCGGCGGCGTGTTGTCGCAGCAGGGCCGCGGGCTCGAAGGCCATTTCACCAGCCCCGAACTGCAAAGCATCGCCGATACCGCCCATTCGCTGGGACTGAAGGTGATGGCGCATGCGCATGGCGCTGGCGGGATCAAGGCGGCCGCGGCTGCCGGCATCAACAGCATCGAACATGGCACTTTCGCCGACGACGAAACGCTCAAGGTCATGAAGGCCAAGGGCACCTATCTGGTGCCGACGTTGATGGCGTTCGAGGGGATCCGCGAACGGCTCGGCAAGGGCATCTACACGCCGACGGTCGAGGAAAAGGTGCGCATGACGCTGAACGACGTCGGCAAGGCGGTCGGCCGCGCCAAGGCGCTCGGCGTTCCGATCGCCTTCGGCACCGACGCCGGCGTGTTCGAGCATGGCCGCAACGGCGGCGAGTTCGCGCTGCTCGTCAAATATGGGCTCACCCCGCGCGAGGCGCTGGCGAGCGCGACCACCGTCGCGGCGAAACTGCTGTCGATGGAAAATGAAATCGGCCGCATCGCGCCGGGCATGTCGGCAGACCTGATCGCGGTCTGGGGCGACCCGTTCGCCGACGTCAGGACGCTCGAAAAGGTCGACTGGGTGATGGCGCGCGGCCGGATCGCCGATTGATCGAAGGTCTCACGCGGCGCGGCGGACCCGTCCCCGCGCCACGGTGGCCGTCTTCGGCCCGATCAGCGCATCGATATCGACCGCCGCGGCGAATTTGACCCCGACGCGATTGCCCGCCGACCAGCGCGCTTCGGCTTCGAAAATCTGATCGGCCCCGAACTCGAGGATCAGCGGCGTTCCCGCGGGGACGTTCCACAACCCCTCGACCAGCGCACCGCGCGACGACATGTTGCGGACGATCGCCTCATAATGATGGCCGCCGCTCGATACCTGGATGGTGCGGAAGATGGTAAGCCGCGGCTCGCGCGCGCTTTTATAGCCATTGGCCTCGACCCGGCCGCCCCCCTCGCGCAGCAGGGCCAGCACCTCGACCAGATCCATCGGCTTGCCATAGATATAGCCCTGCACATGGCTGCACCCGAGCCCGCGGATCAGTGCGAGATCGTCGTGTGTCTCGACCCCTTCGGCGGTGGTTTCCATGTTGAGCGCGGTCGCAAGCCCGACGATCGACGAGATGATCGCGGCATTCATGCTGTTCGGATCGGCGGCGCCGAGCACGAAACTCTGGTCGATCTTGATCTTGTCGAACGGAGCCTTCTTCAGATAGCCGAGCGCCGAATAGCCGGTGCCGAAATCGTCGAGCGCCAGCCGCACCCCGGTGCGCTTCAGTTTCTGGAACATCGCCAGATTCTCGGGGCTTTCGTCAAGGAAAACCCCCTCGGTGATCTCGAGTTCGAGCTGTTCGGGGCGAATGCCCGCCGCCGACACCGCGCTCAGGATCGTCGCGGGCAATTTCTCGTTCGCGAACTGCCGCGGCGAGACGTTGACCGCGACGCGGTAGCCGGGGCCGAGATGCGCGATCGCCGCGCAGGCGGAACGAATGATCCATTCGCCGATCGGAACGATCAGGTTCGATTCCTCGGCGATGGGGATGAATTTCGACGGGCTGATCAGGCCTGCGGTCGCGTGATGCCAGCGAATCAGCGCCTCGAAGCCCGTGATCCGCTCGCTCCGGACATCGACGATCGGCTGGTAGAGCAGCTTCAGCTCGTCTTTCACCAGCGCGTCGCGCAGCGCATCCTCGATCGCCTTGCGCTCGCTCGCCTGGTTATGCATCGCATCGGCATAGAAACGATAGACCCCGCGCCCCGCGTCCTTCGCGGCATAGAGCGCAAGGTCGGCGTTTCGGACGAGTGCCGACGCATTGACACCCCGCCCGTCGGATACGGCAATCCCGATCGACGATCCGATACGCACCTGCTCGCCTTCGATCGAAAAGGGTTTGGCCAGGCTGAGAATGATCGCATTGGCGATCCCCGCGAGCTTTTCCGGCTGGCTCATCTGCGGAACGACGATCTGGAATTCGTCGCCGCCAAGCCGTCCGACCTGCCCCTTGTCGCCGACGATCTGCGTCAGCCGCCCGGCGACCTGCTGCAACAGCTGGTCACCGACGGGGTGCCCCAGCGTGTCGTTCACTGCCTTGAACCGGTCGAGGTCCATGAGCAGCAGCGCGCAAGGCTGCGACTGGCCGCTATGGCTGCGCAGCGCGCGTTCGAGCAGGTCGGTAATGTGGCGCCGGTTCGCGAGGCCGGTCAACGTGTCGTAGCGGGCAAGCTGGTTGATTTCGCGCTCCGACCTCTTCTTGTCGGTGAGATCGGTGCCGCTGCCCCGGAAACCCTGGAAATTTCCGAGTTCGTTGCTGATCGGATGGCCCGAGATCGACCACCAGCGTTCTTCGCCCTGCACCGCGGCCTGAACGGTCAATTCCTTGAATGGCGTGCGCGACGACAGGCTGAAGCCAAGCGTACGCTCCTCGCTCTCGTCGTTGCCGATCCGCTTGCGGATGATATCGGTAAAGGGCTGGCCAAGCAGATCGGCGAGCGGCCGTTCGAGCCGCGACGCGACGGTCGGCGAAATATAGACGAGCTGGCCATAACGGTCGGTTTCCCAGAACCAGCCGCGCCCGGCGCGCTCGAAATCGCGCATCAGGTTGAGCGCGCGCTGCTGGTCGCTCATGGAAATGCGCGCCGCGCGCGTCGCGCGGCGCTGATGACGGATATCCTCGCGCATCATCACGATCAGCAGGCCGAGGAAGACGAGCCCGGCAACGCCGAACGGCCACGACGCGACGCCGATCGCGCCGCCCAGCGCGGTCATCCCGGCGAAGGTGAAAAAGGCAGGGCGGACGACCGCGACCGCCGAGGCGGCGACGAGCAGCGACCCGAT
>NZ_DASWTD010000085.1:0-6126 GCF_036402335.1 Sphingopyxis sp.
GGCGTCCACCAGCGCCACATCGGACCGCCGTATCTGGTCCTGGCCGTCGTCGGCGAGCACAACCCGCGCGAGGGCTATGCGTGCCTGCGCGCCTATGCGCAGCCGATCGCGCGCCCCGCCAATTTCGTCGCGATCCACAATCTCGCCGAACGCAAGACGATCGTCGGCCTGCTCGATCTCCAGTACCGGCTTCGCCGGCGCGGCATCGGCGTCGGGTTCAAGCGGCTCCTGTTCGATATCGCGACGTCGATCGGCGAGATGCGTCCAGACCTCCTTCTCGACCTGCGTGATTTCACCACCGGCGAGGTGATCGAGGCGGCGCTCGAGGTCGTCACCGGCGACAACGCCGATGCGCTCGGGCTGAAGCTGCGCCAGGTCGAGAAACTTCGCGAGATCGCCCCCGTCGTGACGATCCATGCCGAGGATCTCGAAGGCGACAGTCTCGAAACCGCCGTGCTTGACCAGCTGCACATCGGATGACGTCGTTGGCAGGAATTTAATCCAGGGCCACCATTCTCGCATCATGGCATCGACCACCCAAGCCAGAAACCAGCGGCGGATCCTGCGCTGGGCGCAGTCGTCGCTGTGCGCCGGATGCGGGATGCCCCTGCCGAGCCCGCGGCGCCTCGCCCGCCATCATCCCGATTACCCGACGTTCGACCATGTCACGCTGCGCAGCGCGGGTGGACGGCGATCGCTGTCGAACGGCCTGCTGAAGCATCTGCGCTGCAATCAGGCGCGCGGCGCGAGGCCGTCCACGGGGTGCGATGCGATCTGGATGACCGTGGTCGCGGCACGGCTAGCCGAGCGCCCGCGCAGCCTCAAGTCGATCTTCAAAGGTGGCGCTCGAAATCCCGGATTCCCGGCGCGCAAGGAAAAGGCCGCCCCGGTTGCCCGAAGCGGCCCGATCGTGTCATCGAAGGTCGGGGGGGTCAGATATCGTCGCCGAGCGCGCCCTTGACCGATCCCTTGACGTCCTGACCGGCGCCCTTGACCTTCTGCGCCTTGCCCTCGGCTTCGAGACTGGCGTTATCGGTCGCCTTGCCGATGCTTTCCTTGACGTTGCCGGCCAGCTTGTTGCCTGCCGCCTTCAGCTTGTCGGTTGCTTCACCCATGATCGATCTCCTGTCGTGAAATATCAGGACTGAGAACACTTTGCGCGTGAGCGCGATCCGTGCGGCCAGTCACGGCTGCACCATGAACGACCCTGCCTGCCGCCATCATCCCGGTCTGCCGAGGGGGAGGAGAGAGAGAGGGAATCTGTCGAATCCATTGAGGGAGACGACAGATGACCCGGTTCCAGCCCAGCCCACGCCCTGAGACGACACCCTGGGACGCACCCGACCGCGCTGACCAGGTCCTGCCCGGCATCTGGCGCGTATCGACACCCAGTCATGGCGGATATGTCCTGTCGGACGAACGCCAGGCCGCGATGCCCGAGGCGCTGCGCCGCGACGATCCTTACTATGAGGAAGACGTCGATTACGCGCTGGTGCTCTACGCCTTCGGCAGCGAGTTTCGCCGCCTGCCCATTCCGGGCATCGCCCTGCAGGTCGAGAATGCGCGCCGCTCGGTCCGCTGCTGGCATCCCGATCGCTGGACCGCGCTGACCGGCGAGGAGGTGTCGATCCACGACAGCCATGTCGTTCGCCGCCGCGCCGCCTATCAGGCGGTCATCGGCCAGTATGAAAGCGTCTCGGCCTCAGGTTCCTGGGCGGACTGGGTGCCCGAGGGCAAGGTCGGCTGCGTCTTCCGCCGTGTCGTCAGCGTCGATGCGCTCGGCTTCGCGCGCCACGAAGGCGAGCCGATCCACGGTCTCGTCGACAAGGATCGCTACGAACGCCGCCAGATGCCGGAGACGTTCCAGAGTCTCGGCGCGGTCCGCGTCGAGAGCACCGCTCCGATCTCCAAGCAGGTCGACGCGAGCGCGCTCGCGCATCTCCTCCCAACCAGCTGAAAGGACACGCCATGAGTGTCTATCTCTATCTGTTCCACGGCCGCGCCACGCCCGACGAGGACGTCGAAAGCTGGGGCTGCGAAGGCCCCGCGATCGGCCCGCTCGACTATGTCCATACCACCTACGGCAGCGAGGTGAAGATCCGCGGCGCGGAGGCGATCCTGGAAAAGTTCTTCCCGGATACGGAAATTCATTTCCACGACGGCTACGGCGAACACGCCATTCAGCTCGCCGGCGACTGCTTGCCCTACGACGGCAAATTCTACGGTGACTGGTCGATCTGCACCGGGGATCGCTTGTGCTCGCCTGCCGCCTCCCGGGTCAAGCCGGTGTGCGACGACTGCGGCAGCGACAACGTCACCAAGGACGCCGTCGCGGCCTGGGATGAGCCCGAACAGGCCTGGGTGCTGCTCAGCACCTACGATTCCACCACCTGCCAGGACTGCGAGCGCGAAAGCGACGACATGCTCGAATGGCGGACGCTCGATGGTGCGCCCGCTCCCGATCCCGACGCTCCCGCCATCCCAGCCAACGATCCGGCGCCCCCTGATGCCGACGCCGCCTGACCCGGAGGACCACGCCATGACCTGTGTCACCCCGATTCGCGCGCCCGAGGCCGCGGACAATCGCGTACCGCTCGGCCATCATTCGACCGGCACGCTCAGCCTCGACCTCGATCGCCTGCTTGCCGGACGCCTGCTCATCCAGGGCAGCTCCGGGGCGGGCAAGAGCAGGACCTTGCGCCGGATCATCGAGGAGGCGTTCGACTATACGACGCTTGCGATCGTCGACCCCGAGGGGGAATTCGAGAACCTCGCCCGCCATATCGGCGCGACCACGATCCGCGCGGTCGAACTCACCGCCGACGGGCTGACGGCCGCGGCGACGCGCAGCCGGCGACATCGGCTGTCGATGCACATCGACCTCACCGACCTCGATCCCGACCAGCGGATCATCAAGGCAGCCGCGTTCTTTGCCGGCCTGGTCGGCGCACCGCGCGAGGACTGGGCGCATACCATGCTGGTGTGCATCGACGAGGGCCATCTGCTCGCACCGCATGTCGCCGGTTCCGCGCTCGATGCCGATGCCCGCCGGCTCGGCGTCGCCACCCTGACCGACCTGTGCGCGCGCGGCCGCAAGCGCGGTCTCGCCCCCGTCATCGCCACCCAGCGCCTCGCGAAGCTCTCCACCTCGGTCGTGTCCGAGCTGCAGAACGTGCTGGTCGGGCTCAACGTCTTCGACCGCGACATCGCGCGCGCGGCCGACCTGCTCGGCTTTCCCGCGCGTGACGTCGACCTGCTGCGCAACCTCGCCCCCGGCGATTTCTTCGCGATGGGTCCGGCGCTGTCGGCAACCCCGGTGCTGGCGCATATCGATCCCACCATCACCGAACATCTCGGCAAGACCCCGGAACTGCGTGCCGCCGCGTCCGTCGATGCCGACGAGGCGGCGAAGCTGCTCGATCTCGCGGGCCTGGCCGAGGTCGCGGACCACGGCCCCGCCATCGCCCTCAAGGGCACGCGCGCGCTCGACGCGTTCCTGCTCGATCCCGCTGCGACCGACGCGGCCGCGATCATGGACGCGCTGAAGCGCATCTCCCCCAACGCCAGCACCGCGCGCGACCTCGCACGGCACCTGTCGCTCGACGCCGAGCGCACCGACCGCGCGCTCAACCTCCTGTCGGCGATCGCCGCGGTCGACACCATGCCCAAGGGCGACGACCGCATCGCCCGCCTGCATGCACGGCTGCGCGCGCGGCTGAGCGACGTCGCCGTGGTGTCGCTGTGACCGACCTCGCGCCCGATATCGTCGAGCTGGTCGCGTGTCCGAAGCTGCCCGAGCCGTGCTGGCGCCTGCGCGAGATGCCGTTCCGGCACGATGCCTGGACCCCCGACGAGATCGCCACGGTCGAACGCATGTTCTGCGACGACGCCGCGATCGACGACATCGTCGCCGCGCTCGGTCGCGGCCGCGCCGGCGTGCGCGACAAGATCGCCAAACTGGGCCTGCGCCGCAATTCGTCGCGTCCGTGGTCGACCGACGAAGACGCATGGCTCACCCGCGAATATGGCCTTCGCCCCACGGCCGATCTCGCTGGAGATCTCGGCCGCGCCTGCACCAGCGTCTATGCCCGCGCGGGCGTGCTCGGGCTGACCGAAGGAAATCCTCCAAAATGGAGCGACTGGGAGGATGCCCAGCTGCGCGCCGGCTACGCGCAGGCGATCCCGATCGCACAGATCGCCACGCTGATCGGACGCCCGCTGTCCGGCACCGCGACCCGTGCCAACGCGCTCGGTTTGCGCCATCCCAACAAGCCCGCTGACTGGACCGAGGCCGAGGCGACGCGGGCGCTGACGCTGGCCGGGGAGGGGCTTCGTTATATCGCGATCATCGACATTCTCGCCACAGAGGGCTTTCCGCGCAGGACCAAGGCTGGCTTCGGGCCGCACCTGCGCAAGCTCGGCTATGGCCGGGGATGGGGCCGCAACTGGACCCCTGACGAAGACACACTGCTCATCCGCGCCTATGCCGACGGGGCAAGCCTGACCCCGCTCACGACCAGGCTCGGCCGCACGAAATGCTCTATCCGCTGGCGCGCCGACTATCTCGGGTTGCGCGGCACACATGCCAACCGCGACGGGTTCCGGGGCGGGCCGGTGTGGAGCGACAATGATCTGGAAAGGCTGCGCGACCTTTACGGCACGATGCCGATGGACGCCCTGGCGACGAAGATGGGTCGCACCAAGGCTTCGCTGTTCACGCGCGCGAACATCCTCGGCCTTGTCCACGGCTATCACCGGAAATGGACCGAAGAGGAGATCCGGGCGCTGCGCATCGCGCACGACTTCGGCGTCGCGCTGCCTGATGTTGCGGCAGCGATCGGCCGCAAATATCCAGCGGTCCACAAATATGCCGAAAAGCACGAGCTTCGCTTCTCGCGTCGCCCGCGCCGCGCAGCCCCCTGGACGCTCGCCGAAATTATCGCGCTCGATCCTTCGGGAACGGGCGTCACCGACCATGTTGCCATCCCCGGCACAATCGATGAGGAAAAGCCATGACGCCGCTTCGCCTCGCCCGCGATATCGCAACCGGCGCGCCGATCGACCGCGACACCCGGCGTGCCCGCCTCCTCGCGGCGCGGCGCTATGCGATCAACTCGGTCCCGCGTCGCGGTATCCTCAGCGGTCACTGGGACGCGGGCACCGTGGTCGGCGCGTTCCGCGACGGCAAGGCAGGCTGACCAGGGCTCGGCCCGATGCGCCGATGAAGGAGAGAGGGAGCGGGGAGGGAAGGCGTGACGGACGCCTGAGCCCTTTTCCAGGAGCGCACTCCCATGATTCCCGCCACCATCGCGACCGCGGTCGCCCCCGAGACGATCGCCAAGGTCACGCGCCTGTTCAACAATACCGCGTTCGACGTCATCTGCGAACTCCTCCAGAACGCGCGCCGCGCCGGTGCGACCGGCGTCGCGCTCGCGCTGAACGGCGCCGGCGCCGAGCACTTCCTGCACATCACCGATGACGGCCACGGCATCGCCGATCCGGTGAGCATCGTCACGCTCGGCCGCTCGGGCTGGTCCGACGAGACGCGCCGCGCCGAAGATCCCGCCGGCATGGGCGTGTTCAGCCTCGCAGGCCGCGACGTCATCATCCGCTCCTTCTCGAAACCCGACCGCCAGGGCTGGATGGCGCATATCCCGGCCTCGGCGTGGGAGACGAGCCGCCCGATCGCGATCGAACCCGATCCGATCATGCGCGGCACCGCGATCACCGTGCGCGTGCCCGACGAGTGGCTGAAGACGCTCGAGCGCGACGTGGCCCGCGCCGCCAAACATTATCCGGTTCCCGTGACCTGGAACGGCGCGGTCCTTCCGCAGGAGGACTGGCTGAAGGACGCGGTCCATGTCGAGGAATGGTACGGCGTGCGCATCGGCGTGTTCCAGAAACACCCCTCGCATTATTCCTCGCGCGACGGACGCCTCAACTTCCACGGGCTGACCATCCCGTGCGACCTGCCGTATGTTCAGGAAGTCGACCGGGGCGGCCACTGGATCGCGCGGGTCGACATCTTCGACGCGCCGCAAATCCAGCTCGTCCTCCCGGCGCGCAAGGAAGTGGTCGAGAACACCGGCATCGCCGCCCTGCGCGATGCGGTCCGGCTCGCGATCT
>NZ_DASWTD010000086.1:0-2641 GCF_036402335.1 Sphingopyxis sp.
CTGGGCCCCGGCTTTCGCCGGGGTGCACGTTTCCTATCGGCAGCTTCCGATCGTTTCCTGACTTTCGTCATCCCGGACTTGATCCGGAATCCATAGCCGCGCCGTCGTCATGGACCCCGGATCAAGTCCGGGGTGACGGTGAATAAGAGGGCAGCTTCCGGTCGGAAGCCGCCTTTCCGTCCTACCCCTCGCTCTCGCTGATATCCTCGAGCATATCGGCATCGAGCACGCGCACGCGGCCCTGTTCGAGCGAAATCACGCCCGATTCCTCCCAGCTCTTGAGCTGGCGATTGATGTGTTCGCGGCTCATGCCCGCGAAATTGCCGAGTTCGGTCTGGCTGAGCTCGACACGCTGCGACGCTTCGACGTCCTTGCGAATCAGGCGTTTCAGATAGCGCGCGAGCCGTGGGCCCGACGCATAGGCGCGGTCGCTCTCGATCGTCTGGTCGGCGGTGCGCAGGCGGCGCGCCAGCTGCTGCATCAGCGACCAGGTGAATTCGGGGTGGCTCGCCGCAAAATCCTTCAGCGCATTTCGGCCGAGCTGGAGTGCGCTTCCGGCACTCGTCGCGGTGACCGATGCCGTGCGCTCGCCGCCATCGAGCAGCGCGATCTCGCCCAGCACCGCGCCGGGTTCGGCATAGGCGAGCACGATTTCGCGCCCGCCCGCGGTCAGCATCGACACGCGCGCCGTCCCTTCGGTCAGGATCAGCATCATGTCGCCCGGGTCACCCTGGACAAGCAATTCCTTGCCCTTGACGAAATTGACCTGCACCGCGCGGCTCGCGATCTCGGCCCAGTCTTCGACCGAAAGCCCGGAAAAGATGCTGTCGGGGCTCTGCAACTCGGCGAGTCTCGCGTGATCCATGCCTAACCCCTTTTTCATGCCCGTTATACCAGCCGGCTCTGCTTCACCGCCGCTTCGATAAAACCCGCGAACAAGGGGTGCGGATCGAAGGGCTTCGACTTGAGCTCGGGATGGAATTGTACCCCGATAAACCACGGATGATCCGGTCGCTCAACGATTTCCGGCAACATGCCGTCGGGCGACATGCCCGAAAAGACGAGACCGCCCTTTTCGAGCCGTTCGCGATAGGCGTTGTTGACCTCGTAGCGGTGGCGGTGACGCTCGCTGATGTCGTTGGCGCCATAGACGGTCGCGACATGGCTGTTCGGCGACAGCTTCGCCTCATAGGCGCCCAGCCGCATCGTGCCGCCCATATCGGTGTCGGCACCGCGCTTCTGCAGTCCTTCGGCGCTCATCCATTCGGTGATCATCCCGACGACGGGCTCGTCGGTCGGGCCGAATTCGGTGCTCGATGCGTCGGCGATGCCGCTCGTGTTCCGCGCGCCCTCGATGCACGCCATCTGCATGCCGAGGCAGATACCGAAGAATGGCACGTTGCGTTCGCGCGCGAAGCGCACGCTCGAAATCTTGCCCTCGGACCCGCGCTCGCCGAATCCGCCGGGGACGAGGATGCCGTGCATCGGCTCCAGGTTCGCAGCGAGATCCTCGTCGCGCTCGAACATTTCGGCGTCGAGCCAGCGGATATTGACCTTGACACGGTGCGCCATGCCGCCGTGGACCAGCGCCTCGTTGAGCGATTTATAGGCGTCGGGCAGCGACACATATTTGCCGACGACGCCGATCGTGACCTCGCCCTCGGGGTGTTGCTTGCGGTCCATGATGTCGTACCAGCGCGACAGGTCGGGCTCGGGCGCATCGTGGATGCCGAACGCGCGTAAAACCTCGCTGTCGAGCCCTTCGCCATGGTACTGGACCGGGACCGAATAGATGCTGTCGGCGTCGAGCGCCGGGATCACCGCTTCCTTGCGGACGTTACAGAAGAGCGCGATTTTGGCGCGCTCCGTCTCGGGCAGCGGCTTTTCGCAGCGGCAGAGCAGGATGTCGGGCTGAACCCCCAGCGAGGCAAGCTCGCGCACGCTGTGCTGCGTCGGCTTGGTCTTGAGTTCGCCCGCGGCGGCGATGTACGGCACCAGCGTGACATGGACCGAGATCGCGTTTTCGCGTCCCTCTTCATTCTTCAGCTGGCGGATCGCCTCGATGAAGGGCAACGATTCGATATCGCCGACCGTCCCGCCGATCTCGCACAGCACGAAATCGAGGTCGTCGATCTCGGCGCGCGCGAATTCCTTGATCGCGTCGGTGACGTGCGGGACGACCTGCACCGTCGCGCCCAGATAGTCGCCGCGGCGCTCCTTGGCGATGATGCCTTGATAGATGCGGCCCGAGGTGACATTGTCGCTCTGCCGCGCCGCGACCCCGGTAAAGCGCTCATAATGGCCGAGATCGAGGTCGGTTTCGGCCCCGTCGTCGGTCACATAGACCTCGCCGTGCTGATAGGGCGACATCGTGCCCGGATCGACATTCAGATAGGGATCGAATTTCCGGATACGGACACGATAGCCACGCGCCTGCAACAAGGCCGCGAGGCTAGCCGCCATCAAACCTTTGCCAAGCGAGGAGACCACGCCGCCGGTGATAAAAATGAACCGCGCCATGGGAGGAAAGACTTACTCAACAGGAGGGGGACGGCGCAAGCCGTCGAATCGCGAACGGCGGAAATAATTCCGCCGCCTGCGAACGCGGGAAGCGGAAGGCGCCCTACGGCGCCGCCGCTTA
>NZ_DASWTD010000087.1:0-8409 GCF_036402335.1 Sphingopyxis sp.
TCATTTCAGACAATCCGATAGGGGAATGAACAGATGAACCAGGTCACCGGGGGCGCACTGATCGCCCGCACATTGCAGGTCGCAGGGGTTGAAGAGGTTTTTTCGCTCCACGGCGGTCATCTCGACGCCTTTCTGATCGCCTGCCGCGACCATGGCATTCGCCTGACCGACACGCGCCACGAGGCTTCGGCCGGCCATGCCGCCGAGGCCTATGCCCGCGCGACGGGCAAGATCGGCGTCGCGGTGCTGACGGCCGGGCCCGGCTTCACCAACGCTTACACCGCGGTCGCCAATGCCTATCTCGACCGCATGCCGGTCGTCTTCATCGTCGGCGCGCCGTCGACCCGCGAAGGCGATCTCAACACGCTTCAGGGTGGGATCGACCAGATTGCCGCTGCGAGCCACGTCACGAAATGGGCTTACCGGATCGGTCATGGCGCGCGCATTCCGGAGATCGTCGAACAGGCCATCCGCCGCGCGATGACGGGAACGCCGGGGCCCGTGCTTCTCGAAGTGCCGATCGAAGTCATGTTCACGCCGGTTGCGGCCCCGCCGCGGATCGACGGATTGGCGAATTTCGCGCTCACCGAAGGCGCGCCGGCCCCGAATGCCGCGCAGGTCGCGGCGCTGATCGACCTCCTCCAGGCGGCCGAACGCCCGGTCGTCATCGCGGGCGGCGGGGCGACGCTGTCACGCAGCGCCGAGGCGCTGCTCGCCTTCGCCGAAGCGACCGGCATTCCGGTCACCACCGGCATGAAGGGCGAAGGCCTGATGCCGCAGGATCATCCCCTCTATGGCGGCAGCATGGTCAGCGTGCCGATCGCAGCAGCGATCGGGGCGCCTGCCGACGTCGTCGTTCTGCTCGGCCAACGCGTCGGCCTGTTCACCGGCGGCCGGTACGGGGTCCTGCCCGCGGGTGCAAAGATTGCGCAGATCGATATCGACGGCGGCGAGCCCGGCCGTGGCGGACCTATCGATCTTGCGATCATGGCCGATTGTCGCGAGACACTGCTGGCGCTTACCGAAGCCGCGAAGAGCCGGACTTGGCCGGATCGCCCCGAATGGTCGGCGACACTCAGGACTGCACGCGTCATTCCGCACCAGCAGTGGCTCGAAGTCCCGGCGACAAGCCCCGAAGGCCTGCTCCATCCGTTTCACGCGTGCAAGGCGCTGGCCGAGGCGCTGCCCGAGGATGCCGTTATTGTTTGCGACGGCGGCGAATCCTCGGTTTGGGTCCGCGACCATATCCGCCCCAAGGGCACCGGGTCGTTCCACATCACCGGCTATCTCGGGACGCTGGGCGTCGGACAGGGCTTTGCGATCGGGGCCGCACGGGCCTTCCCGGATCGCCCGGTTTTCCTCTTCGCGGGCGATGGCGGGGTTGGCTTCCATATCCAGGAATTCGACGCGATGGTCCGTCACGGCCTCAACGTTCATACCATCGTCCTCAACAACGCCTGCTGGGGCATGTCACAAAACGGTCAGGACCTGATCTATGGCCCGGACAAGCGCGCGATCGTCGAACTCGCCGACAGCGCCTATGAAAAGGTCGCCGAGGCGTTCGGCGGCACGGCCTATCGCGCCGAGACGATCGAAGAGATCGCCGTTGCAATGAAGAACGCCCTTGAAGGCGGGAAGCCGAGCTGCATCAACGTCCGGATCGACGGTACGGTGATCAACCCGGTCACGATGAATATGGTCGGCATCAAACCGGGCGAGAAGCCAAAGTCCAGACCCGCCGCCGACGGTGCGGCAAAGAACGACGGCGAAAAGGTCGTCATGCCCTACTACGAGAATGTCGAGTAGTCGGCGATGAGCTTCGCCTTGGTGGAGGCGGCGGGATCGGCAAATCGTCCCGCCGTCGTCGGCGTCATCGGCTGCGGCAATATCAGTCACGTCTATCTTCGCACGATCAATGACTCCCCGTTCCTGAAGCTGAAAGGTTGCTCGGGGCGCAATCATGCGACCAACGCCGCACAGGCAGAGCTCTATGGCGGCGTGGCGATGTCGATCGAAGAGTTGCTCGCCGACCCCGAGATCGACATCGTCGTCAACCTGACCCCGCCGCTCGTCCATCACGCGATCGGACGCCGCATACTCGAAGCCGGCAAGCATCTCTATAACGAGAAGCCCCTCACCCACAGCCTCGACGAGGCGCGCGATCTGATCGCGCTCGCCTCGGACAAGGGCCTCGCGCTCGGTTGTGCGCCCGACACGTGGTTCGGGCAGCCGCATCAGGCAGCGCGGCGTGCCATTGATGCAGGGTTGATCGGAGGGCCCGTCGGCGGGTCGTTGACGATGGCATCGCACGGGATGGAATATTGGCATCCGACGCCGGAATTTTTCTATCTTCAAGGCGGCGGCCCGATGCTCGATGTCGCGCCCTATTATTTGGCCCAGCTCGTCAATCTGCTCGGCCCGATCGCCGAGGTAACCGCCCTTGCGTCGATGCCCTTTGCGACGCGGACGGTGACGAGCCGGCCCGGCCCCCGGCGCGAGATCCCCGTCGACGTCGCGACCAGTGTCAATGGTGCGTTGCTGATGGAGAGCGGGGCGAACATCGCCTTCACCATATCGTGGGATGTCTGGAAGCATCGCCGCCCTTCGCTCGAAATCTATGGCGAGAAGGGAAGTCTTGCCTGCCCCGACGCCAATTTCTTCATCGGGGGATATCTCGCACCCGAAAAGGCCGAATATAGCCTCGCCGACGGAGCCTGGCAGTCCTGCCCCGGACAGGGCGAGGAATCGCCGCGCGATATGGCCTACGCACCGCTGGGCGGGCCGCGCGGGCTGGGGGTCGCCGAAATGGCCATCGCGATCGCCGAGGGCCGCCCTCCGCGAGCCGATGCCGAACTCGCCTTCCATATCCTTGAAACGATCCTTGCCGTCGACCGGTCGGCACGGGAGAAGGTCGCCATCGAAGTGCGATCGCGCCCGCCACGACCGCGTCCTCTATGACCGGTGCGCCGATCATCGCCGCGATCGAAACCGGTGGCACCAAGCTTCTATACCGCGTGGCCGTCGCGGATGGCGAGACGCTGGGCGAAGGGCGTTTCGAAACCGGATCGCCCGGCGCATCGGTCGCACGTCTCACAAGGGCCATTCGCGCGCTCGTCCCAGACGGGCGGAGGCTCGCGGCCGTGGGCATCGCAAGCTTTGGCCCGGTCGGCATCGACCCATCTCATCCCTCCTACGGGAAGGTGCTTGCCACGACCAAGCCCGGCTGGAGCGGCTACGACCTTGTCGGCGCCATCAAAAGCGAACTGGAGGCACCGATCGTCGTCGACACCGACGTCAATGCCGCGGCTTTCGCCGAACAGGCCATCGGCGCGGGAAGAGGTGCGCGGATTGTTGCCTATCTGACGGTCGGGACCGGCATTGGCGGAGGCCTTGCGATCGACGGCACCACCTTCAAGGGGTCGCCCCATCCAGAGATCGGTCACGTCAGGCTTGCGCGGGCGCCGGGTGACGACATTGCCGGCACATGCCCTTTTCATGCCGACTGCGCGGAGGGATTGATCGCAGGTCCGGCGCTTGCCCGCAGGCTTGCCGGCACCGCCAGCCTTGCAAAGACTCCCGAGCTTCTCGATCTCGCGGCCGACTATCTGGCGCAGCTTTGCACCACCATCACTCTCGCCTGGTCCCCCGCATGCATCGTCGTCGGAGGCGGCGTACTCCAGGAGCGGGATCTTCTCGAACGGACGCGAGACGCGCTGGCTTTGCACCTCCGGGGCTACGGAACCGTCGGCGCCCTCGAACCCGCTATCTATCTTCGCCGCGCCGCTCTTGAAAACGCCGGACTGGAAGGCGCGCTGCTGATGGCGCGCGCGCTCACCGACCATGATGAAAACTGATCCGGTCTCTCCGCGGGCGCGGATCGGCGCAGAACAGTCGCCAAACGATCTTCTGGGCAGGCTCGACGCAGCTCCGCGCCATGCATGGGGTGCCGTTCGGAACGATCTCGTGCGCCGTGATCCCGAAGCCCGCGCGGAAATGCTCCACCGGCGGGGTCTTCGTCGTATCGCGATCGAATGGCGCTATGCGCAGCTCGGCACGCTGGATCAGGAATTATCGGCGTCGATCGCCCGGGGTATCGTCGCGACGGCCCTCTGGGTGCCGATTTCGCTTGTCCCGCTCAACGATGTCCATCTCGATATCCTGTTCGGATTCATCGAGCGCAACGAATTGCGGCTCGCGCTCTGGACGACGCTCATGCACCCCCATGACATCGATGAATGGGTCGAGAGCAAAAAACTCGACCTTACCTGCGAGGCCGTATCGCGCCTCGCCGACCGCGCCTCGAAACTCGGTTGCTCGGTTGCGCTCTACAATCATGATGGCTGGTTCGCGCAGCCTTCGTCGCTCTGCAAAATTGTCGCCACGGCACGCAGGCCGAATGTCGGGATCGTCTATAACTTCCATCACGCCCATGCCGACGCCCCCGAATTTCGCTCGCATGTGGTGTCGATGCTTTCCAGCCTGAAAGCGGTAAACTTGGGCGCGGCCAAGGCCGGTGCCCCCGCAGCCTTCGGCGAAGGCGAACATGACTTTGCGATGCTGTCGACTTTACTCGAGATGGGCTACTGCGGCCCGCTCGGCCTTACCTGCTATGACGCGAAGGCCGATGCAGCCGATACCCTGACCCGCAGCCTCGCCGGGCTGGCGAATTTCAGGCGATCGCTCGAGAAACGTCAAACCCCATCCTGATCGCTCCGTGGCGCTATGAGGGCAAATTCTTCATGATGGCTGCTCAGATCTTGAACGAGAGCTGGACGCCATAGGTGCGCGGCGCTTCGACGCCGACACTGCGATTGACCGAATATCCCGGAACCAGTGGCAAAACATAGGGCGTCGCAACGCTCGATCCCGGCAGCCCGCCGATATTGTCGTAATTGGTCTTGTCGAGCAGATTCTTCGCAAAGACGATAACGCGATAACGATCATCCTTCCCGGTCCACAGCAGGCGAAGGTCGACGCTTTCGGAAGTTGGAATACGGTAATAGCTGCGATTGAACACGCTTGCCCACATCTTGTCACGCCAACTGTAGCTGGCCGACAGCGTTACGGCTCCGGGGCCGATGTCGAACGTATAGTTAGCGTTCGCGGCGATCTTGTGCCGCGGCTGGAACGGCAGCTCCTGGCCGTCAAGCGACTGGAACCGGCGCGTACCGACCACCGGCCCCGAAGGTTGGGCACCGGGAGCGCTGGCCGTGGGATCCGCGCCGTCGAAATAGCAGCACGAATTGATCTTCGAATCCGCATAGGCGTAGTTCAAAAGAAGTTGCAGGCCATCGACCGGCTGCCAGCTCGCCTCTACCTCGGCGCCCCATGATTTCGCCTTCTCGAGATTGAAGAAGCCGGTGAGATCGATGAGCGGGGTCGGAATGCTGAGCGGGATCTGCAGACCCCGATAATCGTAATAATAACCCGCAACATTGAGCTGGACGCGGCCGAAACCCTGCTTCGCGCCGACCTGGTAGGCGTTGACATGCTCCGAGCCCGTCCGCGGCGAGGCGGTGAGGCCGCCTGCGTTGAAGCCGCCCGACTTGTACCCGCGACTGTAGCTTGCGTAGACAAGGCTGTCCTCCGAGGGGCGCCACTGAACGCCCGCGGTTCCACTAAAGCTCTTCCACGTATCGTCGAGCACGCGCCGCGCCTGTCCGGTCGCCGGACCGATCGTCGTGGCGCTGACGACCCCGTCGGCCGGAAGGAAGGAAACGATCGACGAGGTAATGTCGAGCGCCGGGGTGAACGAACCGAGCTGGTCCGCCGTCAGCCCGGCAGCGCAGCCCAGGCAGACCGCGCGGAGATTCTCGATCGCGCGCTTTTCATCGATCGAGTAGCGAAGCCCGCCGGTCAGGCGCACCGTGCTGCTCACATCCCAGTCAATCTGCCCGAACGCGGCATAGGACGCGGCTTCGAGGTTTGTGCCCGCGAAAACCGTGTCGCCAGTGGGGTTAGCCGGGCCATTGGCAGGCGCCTTCATCTGCGCCTGCTCGGGGATGCCGTAATGCGTTTCCTGATCGAGGATTTCGCCATAATAATAGAGGCCGGCAATCCAGTTCAGCGGTCCATCTCCCTTCGACAGGAAGTTGATTTCGGCGCTGCCGAACGAGCGATTCTCGACATAGCCGAAAGTCGCCGACGGATTGACGGTGAGCGGCGTACAGCCCGGGATAAAGCCGCAGGCAGCCCCCGTCGCCAGCGGGAAGCTGTACGATTTCATGCTGCTGCCATCGAGGTCGGTGATCGAGTCATAGCGTATCTCGCGGTAGCCCCCGAGAATGCGAATATCGAAGGGCTCGAGCTCGACGTCGAGTTGGCCCTGCACGCTGAACGCCCCGCGGATGCGTGCGCGTGACTCGGTATCGACGGAGATTTCCCGGATATCGTCGACGCCGGGATTGCTCGTCGCCGGGCCCAGTGCCTGATAGCCGGCCGTCAGGAAGCCGAACTGCGACGAAGGCGTCAGCGCGCCGCTTGCATAAGGAGCATAGTCCCACGGCGTGTCGGAATTGAGCGAGCGCGGGCGCTGGTTGGCGCGCGTCGTCGTCGCCTTCAGCCATAACGTCGCCTGCGGTCCCAGATCGAGCTCGGCCTGGCCCTCGATATAATAGCCTTCCGCAACGCCGCCTTCGCTACGTCCGCCGGCGATATTGCGGAAGTAGCCCTTGTTCTGGTCCGCCCAGCTCCCGCCGAGCTTCACGCGCAGACCATCGGTGACGGGGCCCGATACCGCGCCCTGGATCGCATAGGCGTCATAATTTGCGACCGTCGCGCGACCTTCGATCGACAACTCGGGCGTCGGACGCTTCGAGATCGCATTGATCGCGCCACCTATCGAGTTGCGTCCGTAAAGCGTGCCCTGCGGACCGCGAAGAATCTCGACGCGGTCGACGAAGAAGTCGCTACCCGCGATCGACGTTGTAGCCGAGTCATAGATGCCGTCGACGTAGGTTGCGACGCCCGGATCGCTGCCCGCCGTGTTGGTTTGCCGACCGATTCCCCGGAGGAAGACGCGATCGGAACCCGCGTTGTAGCTCAGCCCCGGCGTGAACTGGGCCATATCCCCGAGGTCCGAAATACCGATAATCTCACGCGTCTCTGCGGTGAAAGCCGTAACCGCTTCGGCAACATCATTGAGACGCTCGGTCCGCTTCTGCGCCGTGACGACGATTTCCCTGTCGCGGTAGGTTCGAGAATCCTCATCGACGGGCGCGGTGTCCGCACTTTGCGCGTGCGCCACGGGCACAAATCCGGTGAGCACGGTCGACAAAAGAATCAGCTTAGCCAGGCGCATAAACTCTCCCTTCCGATGCTCTTCGCCAATGGCGAAGGCTCGTCATCCCATTTTCGGATCTTCGTCCGATAGCACTTGGTATCGAATAAAATTCTATTCGTATAGTATTATATTCACCAATAGAATCTAGTTCCCACTCAGCGGCTTGCGGTGCTTCGAATCGAACTCCGCCGTCAGGCCGCCATCGACCGACAGGGTCTGGCCAGTGACGAAGCGGCTCTCGTCCGATGCGAGCCACAGGATCGCGTTTGCGATGTCATCGGGCTGGCCAGCCAAGGGAAGCGGCTGCGACGCGGCGAGTCCCTTCTCGACCGCCTCTATGCCGAAACCGTCCTTCATCAGCGGACTGTCGTAGATGATCGGCGTCACGATGCCCCCCGGGCAGACCGCGTTCGCCCGGATCAGGTCACGCGCCCCTTCCATCGCCGCCACGCGGGTCAGTTGCAGGACGCCAGCCTTCGACGCGCCATAGGCACCCTGCCCCGGCATTCCGAGCAGCGCAGAGATCGAGGACGTCGTCACGATCGATCCGCCGCCGCGAGCGCGCAGCAGCGGGAAGGCCAGTTTCATGCCTTGCCAGACAGCTTTCAGATTCACCGCGATCGTTCGGTCGAACAAGGCGTCGTCGCATTGCTCGATGCTGATCTCGCCCCCACCGACCCCCGCATTGTTGACGAGTATGTCGAGACCTCCAAAGTCTCTGTGTGCCGCTTCGAACACCCCGCCGAGCGACGATGCATCGGTGATGTCGCAGCCAATGAAACGGGCGCTGCTTCCGAGACGCTCGGCGATCGCAGAGCCGTCATTGGGCCCGCCGGGCGCGCGCCTCGCGTGATGAAGACTGGCCGCAACATTACCGATCTGCGATCCGAGCGCGCTGCCCTGTCCGGGGTCGAGATCGCAGAAGATGACGTTTGCGCCCTCGGTCACGAAGCGTTCGACGGTGGCAAGACCGATGCCCGAGGCGCCGCCCGTGACGATGGCAACCTTGCCCTCGAGCCTGTTTCCGCCTGCCATCGTACCGCTCCCGTCTCGGGCGCCGAGTCACCCTCCTCCCATTTTTATATATTCAAATTGATAATTCAACTCGTATTGCATTAAGTTTCGTC
>NZ_DASWTD010000088.1:0-2786 GCF_036402335.1 Sphingopyxis sp.
CTGGGCCCCGGCTTTCGCCGGGGTGCACAAAGGGTCAACTCCCACCCCAAAGCTGCCCTAGTCGCAGGCGCGGTGCAGCTTTTGGGCGAGCCAGGCCGAGACGAGGCACATTGCGGCGCTCATCAGCAACTGGTCGACGACGCCAACGCCGGCGAAGCCCAGACCCATCGCGAGCAGCGAGCCCGCGACCATCGCGCCCGAATTGACGATATTGTTCGCGGCGACGGTACGCGCGGTCTGGTCCTTGGGCACGGTCGTGGTGAGGAAGGCGTAGAGCGGCACGACGAACATGCCGCCGCTGATCGCGATGCCGAGCAGGCTGAGCAGCAGCGGAATGACGTCAGCGTGGTTCAGGAACCCCGATATGCCGTACATCACGCCCGAAGGATCATGTTCCCAGTTGCGGCAGACCCAGTAGAAGGCGACGACGAACACGCCCATGACGATGACGCTGGCGGGGCTGTAGCGCGCCGATACCTGTCCCTTGAGCAGCCGGTTCACCGCGACCGAGCCGATCGCGATGCCGATCGAGAAGATCGCGAGAAAGAGGCTGGCGACGCTCTTGTCGGCGTGCAGGATATTCTTCACCAGCGGCGGGAACTGGATGAACAGCACCGCACCGATCGTCCAGAAGAAGCTGATCGACAGGATGGCGAGATAGAGGCGCGGAATATGCATCGTCCCGCGGACGAGCGCGACCGACGAGCGGACGATATGCCAGTCGATGCCGGTTTCCTCATGCTCGGGCGGGGCGGGCGGCACCTTTCGCCCCGTCCAGTAGCCGATCGCAGCGACGAGCACGACGCCGAGCGCGGCCCATTCGACATCGATGACGCCGGCAAGGATCGTGCCGGCGAGGATCGCGATATAGGTGCCCGCCTCGACGAGACCTGTGCCGGCGAGCACTTCGTCGCTTTCAAGGTGCTGCGGCAGGATCGCATATTTGATCGGGCCGAAAAAAGTCGAATGGATGCCCATCGCGAACAACGCGAGCATCATCAGCGGGATCGCGATCAGGTGGACGGCGAAACCCATCCAGGCGAGGACGAGCCCGGCGCCGCCGACGAGCATGATCAATATTTCGCAGAATTTGACGATGCGGATGATCCGCGCCTTGTCGCGCGTGTCGGCGAGCTGGCCGGCCAGCGCCGAGAGCAGGAAGAAGGGCAGGATGAACAGCCCCGTCGCGACCGCGCTGAACAGCGTTTCGGACGCTTCGTCGTTGAACACGCCGTAAACGACGAACAGCACCATCGCATTTTTGAACAGATTGTCGTTGAACGCGCCGAGCAGCTGGGTGACGAAAAGGGGGGCGAACCGGCGTTGCTTCAACAGCGCAAAGGTGCCGGTCATGCGTGGTCCAATCTTTTCTTCATCGTCCGGTTACCACGCGATCCGCGGGCAATTTGGTTGTCGCCCCGCGGGCTTATCGGCTAGGGCGGACGGGGTCAAAGGCCATTTTGGCGCAAGTACGCCCTCGCGGCGGGAATCAGGGGTCATGCTCAGTCTTCCTAACATCCTGACATTATCGCGCATATTGGCGGTGCCCATCCTGCTGTTCCTGCTGTGGCCGGGGGTGGTCGAAGGGTCGCACCAGCCGAAGCCGATGGACTATGCGTTCGCCTTTGGCCTCTATTGCCTGATGGGCATTACCGATTATTTTGACGGTTATGTTGCGCGTTCGCGCGGGATCGTCTCGCGGCTGGGCGCTTTCCTTGACCCGATTGCCGACAAGATCATGATCGCGGCGGTGATCCTGCTGCTGGTCTTCACCCGCGACATCGCGGGCTATCATGTCATCGCGGCGCTGATGATCCTGCTGCGCGAGATCATCGTATCGGGGCTGCGCGAATTCCTCGCGACGTTGCAGGTTTCGATGCCGGTGACGCAACTCGCGAAATGGAAGACGACCTTCCAGCTCGTCGCGTTCGGCGCGCTGATCCTCGCCGGCGCGCTGCCGGCGCTGGCGTGGATCAAGACCGTGGGGCTGGTGTCGTTGTGGGGCGCCGCGGTGCTGACGCTGATCACCGGCTGGGATTATCTGCGCGTCGGCCTGAAGCATATGGATTAAGCGCCATGGCGCTGAATATCGCCTATTTTGCCTGGGTGCGCGAACGGATGGGAATCGCCGACGAGGTGGTCGAGATTCCGCCGGGCGTTGCCGATGTCGGCGCGCTGGTCGCATGGCTCGCCGCGCGCGACGAGCGCGGGGCGCTGGCCTTTGCCGAGCCGCATCGCATCCGCGCCGCGGTCGACGGGGCGATGACCGGTCCCGATGCGCAGCTTGCGGGCGCGCGCGAGGTCGCGCTGTTCCCGCCGGTAACGGGTGGATGATCCGGGTGCTGGTCCAATCGTCGGCGATCGATGTCGCTGCCGAACTCGACCTGCACGACGCGGGCGGGCATGGCGCGAGCGCGAGCTTCATCGGGCGGGTGCGCGGCGACGATGTACCGGCCGAATTGTTTCTCGACCATCACCCGGCGCTGACCGGGGCGGGACTCGCCGGTCTGGCGCATGACGCGGCTGATCGCTGTAAGTTGGCGGCCTTGACGCTGATCCACCGCGTCGGCGCGATGGCGCCGGGCGACACGATCGTGCTTGTCCTTGCGAGCAGTGCGCACCGCGCTGAGGCGCTGGCGGCGTGCGAGTATCTGATCGACCGGCTGAAGACCGACGTGATGCTGTGGAAGCGCGAGACGTTCGCCGACGGCCGGGTACAGTGGGTCGAGCCGCGCGAAGGCGACGAGATCCGTGCGGAGCGATGGGATTAACCTGACAGAAGCGGG
>NZ_DASWTD010000089.1:0-1600 GCF_036402335.1 Sphingopyxis sp.
TGCGCCGCAGCCTCGCCGACGCGCCCGCCTGTCGTGATATCCGGGCCGCAGAACATCCGGCCCTTGAGGAAGGTCCCGGTCGCGAGCACCACAGCGGCTGCGCGCAACGTCTCACCCGAGGCAAGTGCCAGCCCGGCGACGCGACCGCTGCTCCCCTCCTCGAAGATGAGCGCGGCGGCCTCCCCCTCGACGATCTCGAGCCGCGGCTGCGCATCGAGCTGTGCCTGGATCGCCGCCTTGTAGCGCGTCCTGTCGGCCTGCACGCGCGGTCCCTGTACCGCCGCGCCCTTGCTCAGATTAAGCATGCGGTAGTGGATCGCAGCGTGGTCGGCCGCACGCGCGATAAGGCCGTCAAAGGCGTCAACCTCGCGCACAAGATGCCCCTTGCCCAACCCGCCGATCGCTGGATTGCACGACATCGCGCCCACCGTGTCGCGCGAGAAGGTAACGAGCGCTGCGCGCGCGCCCATGCGCGCGGCCGCCGCCGCCGCTTCGCAGCCGGCATGGCCGCCGCCCACCACGATAATGTCGAAATCCCGCGCCATAGCGCGCGAATGCCTAGGTCAGCCGCAGCTCCAAGTCAAAATGTTCCACGTGAAACACGGCGCTATTTGCCGATACAGAAGCGCCCGAACAGCGCGTCGAGCATATCTTCGGTCCCGGCCCTCCCCGTCAGTTGATCGAGCGCGATCCGTGCCCGCCGCAGAGCCTCCGCGACGATGAGCAGATCGTCATCGCCCTCAAGCACCGCCACGCATTGCTCTAGAAGCGCGCGCTGTCGACGGTTGATGGCCAGGTCACCGGGCCGTGGCAGCAATCGGTCCGCGCGATCGGTCAGTAGTGTAACGAGCTGGTCCATCCCCTCTCCCGTGATGGCCGACAGGGCGATATCAGCAGCGCCGGGCGCAATCTCGCGACCGACCACGTCACAGCGTGCATGCACCGCAATTGTCCGTTCTGGTTCGGGGCTGCCGCGCGCCTCGTCGAGCCACAGGATGATGTCGCTCGCAGCGATTACACGCCGCGCCCGCGCCATTCCGATGGCTTCGATCTCATCTCCGCTGCCGCCGTGGAGGCCCGCTGTGTCGACAAAGACATAGGGCCGCCCATCGAGTGCCAGCGGCACCTCGATCACGTCGCGCGTCGTCCCGGCACGCGGCGAGACGATTGCCGCCTCGCGTCCGGCGAGCGCATTGAGCAAGGTCGACTTGCCCGCATTGGGCGGGCCCGCAAGCGCCACGCGAATCCCGTCGCGCAACCGTTCGCCCGAGGGCCGCGCCAGAAACCCCCGGATCTCCGATGCAAGCGCCTCGACGTCACGCGAAAGCGCGCCGGCTGCGCCCGCATCCTCCGCGACGTCACCCTCGTCCGAAAAATCGAGCAGCGCCTCGGTGCGCGCCGACAGCGACAGCAATCTTTCCTGCCAGGCGCCGACGCACGCGCTCAGCCCGCCCTCCGCCATGGCAAGCGCGCTCAGTCGCTGCAGCTCAGTCTCGGCGAACAACAGGTCTGCGAGCCCCTCCGCCTCCGCCAGATCGATCCGGCCATTCTCGAAGGCACGGCGCGTGAACGCCCCCGGCGGCGCCGGCGCCAGCCCCTG
>NZ_DASWTD010000090.1:0-11984 GCF_036402335.1 Sphingopyxis sp.
TATGGCGGGGCGCGGCGTGAAATGCAAGCGGCGTGCTCAGTCGGGCAAATCCGCGACGGTGAGGCGCGTCGCGTCGGCAAGGATCGCGCTGGCGGTATCGCCCTCGACCGTCGGGCGATCGAGATACATCGCGATTACATATTTCCCGCCGCCGGGCGTCTCGACGAAGGCGACGTCGTTATAGGCATTGCCGCACGATCCCGTCTTGTCGCCTGCGATCCAGCCTTGCGGCAGGCCGGCGCGGATGCGCTTGAGGCCGGTCTGGCTCTCGATCATCCAGCCGCGCAATTGCTTGCGATGCCCCGGCTGCAGCCGGTTTCCATAAACATAGCCGGCAGCACTCGTCGCCATCGCGATCGGGCTGGTAGTATCACGCTCGTCGCCCGATGCATTTTCGTTGAGGTCGGGTTCGATGCGGTCAAGCCGTGTCACCGTATCGCCCGCGCGATGGAGCGCAGCGGTGAAGGCGGCCGGGCCCCCGATCTGCTTCAGAATGAGGTTCGCGGCCGTGTTGTCGCTGAGGACGACGGCGTCCCGGGCGGCAGCGTCCAACCGCTGCTCGCCCTTTCCGTCCGGCCCGAGCAGCTTTTCGGTTCCCGGCGAATAGGGAACAAGATCGGCGCGGGTGAAGGCCAGCGGCGTACGCAGCGACAGGCCCTTCGCCGCACGCTCGAGCAGCTGCCCCGCGAGCAACAGCTTGAAGGTCGAGCACATCGCGAAACGCTCGTGCCCGCGATCGGCGGAGACCAGCTTTCCGCGTGCGTCGACGACCGCGATACCAAGCCGGCCGCCGCTGCGCTTTTCGAGCTCGCGTATCGCCTTGGCCGTGATCACCGAATCGCCGGTCGGCTCGCCGGGCGCGGCCGCGCATCCCGCCAGGGCGATCAGAGCGATTCCGACAAGAAGCGCACGCATCAACGCGGCCCCTGCATATTGCGGCTTTCGGACGGAATATGAACGGTCAGCCCGTCGAGTTCGCCGGTCAGCACGATCTGGCAGGATAACCGGCTGGTCCGTCGCACACCGGCGGCAAGGTCGAGCATATCCTCTTCCATCTCGCTCGCGGGCGGCAGGCGTTCGAAATCCTCTTTCGCGACGATGACATGACAGGTCGAGCACGCCATCTGGCCCTCACACGTCCCCTCGAGCGGCATCATATGCGCCTGCGCGACGTCGAGCAGGATCGATCCGGGTTCGGCCTCCGCCTCGGTACGCCCCTTGCCGTCGGCATGGATGAAGGTGACGCGCATCAGTTCACGCCCTGCAATCGTGCGGCGTCCTTGATGGCATTGAGCCCGGCGCGCAATTCCTGTTCGCTGGTATAGCGTCCCCAGCCGAGACGGATCGAGGCGCGCGCGTCAGCCTCGCTCACCCCCATCGCGCGGAGCACGTGACTGACCTTGCCCGACCCGCTGCCGCACGCGCTGCCGAGCGAGAAGGCGACATTGCGCGCGTCGGACATCAGGCGGAGGCCGTTCACGCCCTCGCGCCGGACGTTGAGGTTGCCGCGGTAACGCGGGTTCGCGGCGCCGTTGATCGTCCATTCGGGGAGCAGGTCCAACGCGAGCGACCAGAGGCGTTCGACGTGCGCGGCGTCGGCGTCGAAGCGTTCGGTCGCGAGCGCCGCCGCTGCGCCGAATCCGGCGCACAGCGCGGGCGAGACGGTGCCCGACCGCATCCCTTGCTCCTGTGCGCCGCCGAACATCAGCGGCGGCAGGTCGACGCCGTCCCTGATCCAGAGTGCGCCGATGCCTTTCGGGCCGTGGATCTTGTGCGCCGAAATCGCGATCAGGTCAGCCGTGTCGGGAATTGCGACGCGGCCGAAGCCCTGAACTGCGTCGCAGAGCAGCAAGCTGTTCTTCGCATGCGCGGCGGCGGCTAAATCGGCGACCGGCTGGATCGTCCCGACCTCGTTGTTCACCAGCATGATCGCGACGATGCCGCCTTCGGGAATCAGCGCGTCGTCGGGCATCAATGCCAGCCCTTCGCCGTCAACCGGTATGATCGTCGCATTGAGCCGCTCGAGGCATTGCAGCGACGCGGCATGTTCGATGCTGAGCCCCGCGACGCCGCCCGGCATCGCCTCGGCGCCGCGCAGCAATGCCCAGTTGAGCGCTTCGGTCGCGCCCGAAGTGAAGAATACCCGTCCGCCCCTCGGCAGCAGCGCCGCGACCTGATCGCGCGCGAACTCGACCGCGGCGGCGGCGGCGCGGCCGGCCTTGTGCGTGCTCGACGGATTGGCGAAGCCCTCACCTTCGCCCGGCCCCTCCAGCCAGCGCAACATCGCTTCGCGCGCCTCGGGAGCGAGCGGCGTAGTGGCTTGATAGTCGAGGTAAATCATCCGGCGAGAGAGTCCTTATTGCGAACGATTCGCAAAAGTTGCATGTTGATACCTATTTTCTATATAGGCGCCATCTTCGCTCCGCCACCCCGCCTCTCGGCGAATCACTGGCAAGCCCACGAGACATAGAAGGTGCGCCCATGCCCGACGTTATTTTTCCCGGCCCCGAGGGCCGCATCGAAGGCCGTTTCTCGCCCCCGCCGCGCCCGCGCGCGCCCGTCGCGCTGATCCTTCACCCGCACCCGCAGGGGGGCGGCACGATGAACGACCGCATCACGCAGGCGATGTACAAGAGCTTTGTCGCGCGCGGTTTCGCGGTGCTGCGCTTCAACTTCCGCGGCGTCGGCCGCAGCCAGGGCACGTTCGACAACGGCATCGGCGAGCTTTCCGATGCCGCGTCGGCGCTCGACTGGGTCCAGTCGATCCACCCCGAGGCGCAGACGACGTGGATCGCGGGTTTCAGCTTCGGCGCGTGGATCGGCATGCAGCTCTTGATGCGCCGCCCCGAAATCCGCGGTTTCCTGTCAGTCGCACCACCGGCGAACATGTACGACTTCAGCTTCCTCGCGCCCTGCCCTTCGTCGGGCATCATCGTCGCGGGCGGGCAGGACGAGATCGTGCCGCCGAGCGCGGTGCAGAAGCTGGTCGACAAGCTGCGCACGCAAAAGGGCATCACGATCCATCACGACGAAATCCCGCGCGCGAACCACTTCTTCGAGCATGAGCTCGACCAGTTGATGAAGTCGCTCGATAACTATCTGGATATGCGGCTCGCGCCCGATTCGCCGATCCGCTGAGGAGCCATCCTCCCTGTGGCGGAGCCATGGGGAGGTGGCAGCGCGAAGCGCCAAGGGAGGGGCCATGACGCCAACCCCTCCACCATCCGCTTCGCGGACGGTCCCCCTCCCCACCGCTTCGCGGCAGGGAGGATCAGGCTTATTTCGTCGGCACCAGCCAGATCGCGACGTTGGCGAACATCACCAGCGCGGCGACGAGCATCAGCAAGGCGTGGCGCCGGTCGCCCCCCCGAAAGACATAGACGGCGCCGCCGGTCAGAAGAACCCCGGTCAGCATCAGGATGGACATGATCGTGTCGGACATGGGACGGCTTTATCGGGCGCGTCACAAATTTGCCACCTCGCTTATGGCAAAGTTCGGCGCCTTCGCCTAAAGCGCGCTCATCGATTCCCTTAGACCCCGCGGGAGCCGCACCATGCGCATCGCCATCGCCTCCGACCACGCCGCTTACGAGCTGAAAGCCGTGCTTGCCGACTGGCTGCGCGAAAAGGGACACGAGGTCGAGGATCTTGGTACCAACGGCCCCGAAAGCGTCGATTATCCCGACTATGGCTACCGGCTGGGCGCGGCGATCGCCGACGGCCGCGCGGAACGCGGCGTTGCGCTTTGCGGGTCGGGCATCGGCATTTCGATTTCGGTCAACCGCAATCCCGCCGCACGCTGCGCCCTCGTGTCCGAGCCGCTGTCGGCGAAGCTTTCGCGCGAGCATAATGACGCGAACATCATCGCGATGGGCGCGCGCCTGACCGGCATCGACATGGCGAAGGCCTGCCTCGACGCCTTCCTCACGACCGATTTCGCCGGTGACCGCCACGCGCGCCGCGTCGACAAGCTTTCCAACCCGCCCCAACTGGAGACCAGCCGATGACCACAGACACGCTCGACAAGCCCATCAAATCGGCCGGCTATTTCACCGACGGCGTCGACAGGGTCGACCCCGCGGTCGCCGCGGCGATGAAACATGAGCTCGACCGCGAACAGCATCAGATCGAACTGATCGCATCGGAGAATATCGTCTCGAAGGCGGTGCTCGAGGCGCAGGGATCGGTGTTCACCAACAAATATGCCGAGGGCTATCCCGGCCGCCGTTATTATCAGGGCTGCGGCCCGTCGGACGAGGTCGAAACGCTCGCGATCGACCGCGCCAAGCAACTCTTCGACTGCGGCTATGTCAACGTCCAGCCGCATTCGGGCGCACAGGCGAACGGCGCGGTGATGCTTGCGCTGACCAAGCCCGGCGCGACGATCCTCGGCATGAGCCTCGACGCCGGCGGTCACCTGACCCACGGAGCGCCGCCCGCGATGTCGGGCAAATGGTATAATGCCGTGCAATATGGCGTGCGCCCCGACGATCATCTCGTCGATTTCGACCAGGTCGAGGCATTGGCGAAAGAACATCGCCCGACGCTGATCATCGCGGGCGGTTCGGCCTATCCGCGCACGCTCGATTTCGCGCGCTTCCGCGCGATCGCAGACGATGTCGGCGCGCTGCTGATGGTCGATATGGCGCATTTCGCGGGCCTCGTCGCCGGCGGCGCCCACCCCTCGCCGCTCCAGCACGCACATGTCGTCACGACGACGACACACAAGACGCTGCGCGGCCCGCGCGGCGGCATGATCCTGACCAACGACGAAGCGATCGCCAAGCGCATCAATTCGGCGGTCTTCCCCGGGCTGCAGGGCGGCCCGCTGATGCACGTCATCGCAGCGAAGGCGGTGGCGTTCGGCGAAGCGCTGCGCCCCGAGTTCAAGGATTACGCCAAGGCAACGATCGCGAATGCGCAGGCGCTCGCGAACCGGCTGAAGGCACGCGGCGCCGATGTCGTCGCGGGCGGCACCGACACGCATCTCGCACTGATCGATCTTCGTCCGCTCGGCATCACCGGCCGCGACGCCGACGAAGCGCTCGAACGCAGCGCGATCACCTGCAACAAGAACGGCATCCCCTTCGATCCGCTGCCGCCGGTCAAGACCAGCGGCATCCGCGTCGGTTCGCCCGCGGGCACGACGCGCGGCTTCGGCATCGCCGAATTCGAGGAAATCGGCGATATGGTCGCCGACGTGCTCGAGGCGCTGCGCGACAAGGGCGAGCATGGCGATGCCGATGTCGAGGCCGACGTTCGCGGACGCGTTCGCGCGCTGTGCGAACGCTTCCCCATCTATCAAGGATAAGGCAATGGCACGGCAGCACCCGGAGGAACCGACGCTGGTCGAACTCTCGATCGAAGAGGTCAAGGCGATGGGCAAGCAGGGCATGGCCCATCCTTCGACCCGCCCCGTACTGACCGGCGGTGCGATCGGCGCGGTCGCAGGTATATTGTTGCCGGTTGTCACATGGCCCGTCGGCCTGTTCGCCGGCGCGGCGATCGCGCTCTACACGAGGGTGAAACGCTAGCCCATGCGTTGTCCCTATTGCGGCCATGAAGACAGCCAGGTGAAGGACAGCCGTCCGACCGAGGACGGCGCCGCGATCCGTCGTCGCCGCCAGTGCGAGGATTGCGGCGCGCGCTTCACGACCTTCGAGCGCATCCAGCTTCGCGAGGTCGCCGTGCTCAAGGCCGACGGCGGCCGCGAGCCCTTCGACCGCGAAAAGCTGATGCGCAGCATCCAGATCGCGTGCCGCAAGCGGCCGATCGACGGCGCGCGGATCGAACGACTGGTGTCGGGCATCCAGCGCCAGCTCGAAACCTCGGGCGAAAGCGAAGTGCAGGCGCAGCAGATCGGCGCGATGGTGATGGAGGCGCTCAAGGGCTTCGACAATGTCGCCTATATCCGCTTTGCCAGCGTCTATCGCGATTTCACCGAAGCCAAGGACTTCGAGGAATTCGCGTCTTCGGTCACCGAGGCGGCGCACAAAAATTGAGCGTCGCCCCGCCCCCCGTCATCATCCTCGTCCGTCCGCAACTTGGAGAGAATATTGGCAAGGCGGCGCGTGCCATGCTCAATTTCGGGCTGACCGAACTGCGCCTCGTCGCCCCGCGCGACGGCTGGCCCAATCCCGACGCGGGTCCGGCGGCGTCAGGCGCCGACATCGTGCTGGCCGAAGCGCATGTTTTCGACACGCTCGCCGAGGCGGTAGCCGACTGCACCACCATCTATGCGACGACGGTACGCAAGCGCGGCGTCACCAAGCCGGTGCTGACGCCGGAAACGGCAGCGCGCGAAGTCCATGCCAGCGTCGGCCGTTCCGCCTATGTCTTCGGGCCCGAACGTTCGGGTCTCGAAACCGACGACGTCACCTTGGCGCACAAGATCGTAACGGTGCCGATCAACCCCGAATTCGCCTCACTCAACCTCGCGCAGGCGGTGATCCTGCTCGCCTATGAATGGTCGAAGGGTGTTGCGCTGGCGAGCCCGCCCGAAGTGCCGCTCGACCCGCCCGCACCGCACGCCGAGATGGAGGAACTGATCGGACATCTGGTCCGCGACCTCGACGCCAGCGGCTATTTTTTCCCGCCCGAACGGAAGGAAATGACGCTGCGGACGCTGCGCACCGCGCTGACCAAGACCGGCTGGTCGTATAACGACATCCGGATGATGCACGGGATCATCACCTCGCTCGGCCGGACGCCAAGGGCGCGGTGATCGAAGGGCTCTGACCGGAACGGGACCGACAGGCCGCGCGATCAACTACCGGCGCGCAGATGGTCCCAGCGAACCGCCTCATAGGCGATCGATTGTTCGACCAGCTCGTTCCACACCGCGCGCAGCCGATCGGGCTCCAGCCCGGCCGTAGCGGCTTCGCGCCCGACATTGTCGAGCACCTGTGCCTTGCGCGCTTCGTCGCGCACTGCGCTCCGGTCGGTCTTGATGCGCGCTGCGGCATCCATATAGCCGAAGCGGCGGACGAGCAGCGCGACGAGTTCGCGGTCGACCTGGTCGACCCCGACGCGGACCTCGGTCATCGTTTCGCACTCTTCGGGAAGTTTGGCGGACGTCATGGCCGCTGCCTTTAGCGGCTTTTTCCGCTGTGTCGAGCAGCCGCTGTAACGCTTGACTTTACGCCGATCGCCGTCTAACCGCGCGCCTTCGCAATGGACCCCGCACCCCGGTGAAGCGGCGGTCGCATATGGCAAAGCCCATATGGTGCGACCCGGGAACAAGCCGAAATCCTTCGGCACACAGCATATTGGAGACGACATATGTCGAAGCGCCAGAGCGCCAAGTATAAACTCGACCGCCGGATGGGTGAAAACATCTGGGGTCGCCCGAAGAGCCCGGTCAACCGCCGCGAATACGGCCCCGGCCAGCACGGCCAGCGCCGCAAGGGCAAGATGTCGGACTTCGGCATCCAGCTCCGCGCGAAGCAGAAGCTGAAGGGCTATTACGGCGACATCACCGAAAAGCAGTTCAAGAAGAACTATTTCGAAGCCTCGCGCATGAAGGGCGACACCGGCCAGAACCTGATCGGCCTGCTTGAGCGCCGCCTCGACGCCGTCGTCTACCGCTCGAAATTCACCCCGACGATCTTCTCGGCGCGCCAGCTCGTCAGCCACGGCCACGTCTATGTGAACGGTGTGAAGTGCAACGTCGCCAGCCGCCTCGTGAAGCCGGGCGACGAAGTCACCCTCGGCAAGAAGGCGCAGGAAATGGCGCTGGTCGCCGAAGCGCAGAGCCTGCCCGAGCGCGACCTGCCCGAATATCTGTCGGTTGACGGCACCAAGTCGACCTACGTCCGCGTGCCCACGCTCGACGAAGTGCCCTATCCGGTGAAGATGGAACCGAACCTGGTCGTCGAATTCTATTCGCGCTGATCGCGTTCGCTATCGAATTCAAAGGGGCGGTCCGGAAACGGGCCGCCCCTTTTCGTTGCGCCCATTATTTCGGCAGAAAGGCGGCGATCCGGTTCAACATATCGGTGCGCGCGTCGCTGTCATTCAGGTTGTGCGCCAGGCCGGGATATTCGATCAGTTCGGCGGTTCTGCCCGCATCCTCGATCGCGCGTTTCATCCGCCGCGATTGGTCTATGTCGACATTCTGGTCGAGCGCCCCGTGAAACATCAAAACCGGCGCCTGAATCGCGGCGGCATTTTGCGCCGGCGATCCCTCCCGGATGTGCGGCCCGCTCCCGATAAAATCGCGAGCCAGCGCGCCCGTCGTGTATTTTTCGGCCTCCTGCTTCAATTTGGCGAGGTCGGTTACGGGTGCGATCGCAACGATCTTTTGGAACAGACTCGGAGCAATCGCGCCGGATTGCAGCGCCGCATAACCGCCATAGGACCAGCCGACGATCGAGAGTCTGGCCGGGTCGGCCCCCTCTTTCACCAGCCAGCGCCCGGCATCGGTCACATCGCCAACGGCGGTACGCCATGATTTGAAGCCATTGTTTTGATACCATTGGTCGCCATAACCCGACGATCCGCGAAAATTCGGCTGAACGACGGCATACCCCTTTTGCGCGAAAAATTGCGCGATCCAGTCAAAACCCCATTCGTCGCGCGCCGAAGGACCGCCATGCGGCATCACGATGGCCGGCAATCCTTTGGCATCGGTGCGGCCCGGCGGCAGGGTCAGATAGCCGGGGATCATTGTCCCATCGGCGGCGGCATAGCTGATCGGCTTTACCGGCGACAGGGTCTGCCCGGCCAAAAGCGGGCGATCTTCCAGCAATGGGCGAAGCTGCTTTTCGGCCGGCGTGTAACGATAATAGCGGCCGGGATCGACGTCGGACCCCGCCCAGACGAGCCACTGCCGCTCGTCTGCCGAGGCATCGACGAAATAGACATCCTTACCGCCCAAGGCACGCGACAGCGCCTTTGCCATCGCATCCACCTTGGGATCAGTCGTCACCATATGTCGTCGTTCGGTGACATAGGTGGCGCCCACCACCCGCATGTCGCGGCCGACGCGCACCAGCCTGTCGACGTCAACCTCCGGATGCTGAAATAATATCGATCCCTTGCCGGTGCCGTCGAGTTGCACGGCGCTGACGGTATAACGCCCATTCACCTTGGCAAAACCGATAGCGCGGTCGGTCGCGGCATCGACCGCAACCGCATCGAAACCCTCGCGGGTCGTCATATCCAAAGCCGACAGGGGTTGCCATGCACCCCCCGCGCGCGGCCGGAAGAAATACCGCACGGTGCTGCCCAGATACTGCGTCTGGCCGGCCGTGGCATGAACTCCCATCACCCGCACCGCGCCCTTGCCGTCGGTGATATATTCGGTCGCATCGCGGCGCGGTTTTTCGACGACCTTGGTCGCGCCCGTCAAGGCATCGACCAAGTCGACGCCCATCCCGTCGGCGTCTTTGCTGATCAACGAGGCGCCGCGAAGATTGGCCTCGGGAACATAGCTGCGCATCATCAGGACGCTGCCCGGCGTTCCCGACTGCCAATCGATGACGTTGCCGCCGCGAAAGTCATAACCGATGGCATTCGACCCACGCTGCTTGCTCAACACCTTGGTATTGCCACCCGCGGCATCGACGCCGACGAGCGTGGTGTACCCGTAAATCTCCCCGCCATATTCCTGTCGCCCGCCCACCTGACAGATCAGCCGCACATCGCTGACCCAGCCGCACCAAAGCAAAATTTCAGGGTCGCCGGTCGCGCGCAAAATACGAAGCGGCACCGAATCCTCGCCGATACGGACCACGAAAAGATCGTTTGCCTGCCCCTTGCCCGGCGCGATGAACGCCAGTTTCTGCCCATCGGGCGACAGGCTCGCCTGACTTACGCCGGGCAGCGTTCCGAACAAGCGCGCCGCATCCTCTTCCTGCGCCTGCGCCTGCGCCGTACCAACGACGAGCAAAAGCCCCGACAAACCCAGAAAGCGCCCCAGCATCCGATACCCCCTGTTATTCCATCCCGTTTTTCCATTGCTACGGATAATGGCATCGTTTTCCAAGCAGCAATGATCCGGCAGCGGCGGCGATACTTGCACCCGCGGCATCGGGCTGGCACAAGCCCGGTCGTCGCAAACGAAACTTTCCAAGGAAACTCCATGCTTCGCTTCCCCAGAGCCGCCGCGGCCGCCGCGGTCCTTTTATCCGTTGCCGCATGCAACACCTCCGACAAGGCGGCGACCTCCGCCACCGCCATCCCCGACGTCCAGATTCCCGAACTGTCGCTTGCGACGCTTCAGGAAGTCACGAAGGAACTGTCGTCGGACGCGTATGAAGGCCGCGCGCCCGGCACCGCGGGCGAGGAAAAGACCGTCGCCTATATCATCAAGAAATATGAGGAAGCGGGGCTGAAGCCCGGGAACAACGGCAAGTGGACGCAGGACGTGCCGCTGGTCGAGATCACTGCGAAAAACGCGACGCCGATCAGCTTTACCGGCGGCAAAACGCCGGTGACCGCACAATATGCCAAGGACTATGTCGCATTCAGCTGGCGCGTCCAGCCGAAGACCGAAGTCAAGGACAGCGACGTCGTCTTCGTCGGCTATGGCATCAACGCCCCCGAAAAGGGCTGGAACGACTATGCCGGGCTCGACGTAAAGGGGAAGACCGTCGTCGTCCTCGTCAACGATCCCGACTGGCAGACCAAGGAAGCCAAGGGCGAGTTCAACGGCCGCGCGATGACCTATTATGGCCGCTGGTCGTACAAATATGAGGAAGCCGCGCGCCAGGGCGCCGCCGCGGTGCTGATCGTCCACGACACCGAACCCGCCGCCTATGGCTGGAACGTTGTCGAAAGCAGCAACACCGGCACGCAATATCTCGCCGAGAGCAAGAATGCCGGCGCCGACCAGACCGTCGCCAACGGCTGGATCCAGCTCCCGAAGGCGAAGGAGCTGTTCGCAAGTGCCGGACAGGACTTCGACAAGCTGCGCGCCGCTGCGGGCCAGAAGGGCTTCAAGCCCGTCGCGCTCACCGGCGTGAAGGCGAACTTCGGTTTCGACAACGAGATTGCGAAGAAGATGTCGCGCAACGTCATCGGCGTGCTGCCGGGCGCCAAGCGGCCTGACGAATATGTGCTCTACACCGGTCACTGGGACCACCTCGGCCGCTGCACCGCCGTCGCCGGCGACGACATCTGCAACGGCGCCGTCGACAATGCGAGCGGCATCGCCGGGCTCGTGACGCTGGCGCAGGCTTTCCACAAGGCGGGCGCGCCCGACCGCAGCATCGTCTTCCTGGCCGTGACCGCCGAGGAATCGGGCCTGCTCGGTTCGAAATATTATGCCGAAAACCCGATCTTCCCGCTCGCGCAGACCGTCGGCGGCGTGAATATGGACGCATTGAACGCAATCGGCCCGACGAAGGACATCGTCGTCGTCGGCCGCGGCAAGTCCGAACTCGACGCCTATGTCGCCAAGCTCGCCGAAATGGACAAGCGCGTGATCAAGGACGAACCGACCCCCGAAAAGGGTTTCTATTATCGTTCGGATCACTTCAGCTTCGCCAAGCTCGGCGTGCCGATGTTCAACTTCGGCAGCGGCGACGACCTGGTCGAAGGCGGGGTCGAAGCGGGCAAGAAAGCGTCGGAAGACTATGAAAAGAACCGCTACCACGCGCCGGGCGACGAATATGAGGCGATCACCAACTGGGGCGGCATGATGTCCGACCTGCGTCTCTATTATGCTGCGGGCCGCATGCTCGCGATGACCGACGCATGGCCGAACTGGGTCAAGGGCGACGAATTCCGCGCCGCCCGCGACAAGTCGCGTCCCGCGAAATAAGCGGAAAAGCGCGCGCCCATGACGCTGAAAATGCCTGCCGAATGGGCGCCGCACGCCGCCGTCTGGATCGGGTTCCCCCACCTCGCCGAGGAATGGGCGGGCGCGATCGACGAAGGGCGGCGCGACGTCGCCGCCTTTGCCAACGCCGTCCATGACGGCGGCCGCGGCGAAGAGGTGCGGCTTGTGGTCAACGACGCGCGGCAGGCGGATATCGCCG
>NZ_DASWTD010000091.1:0-8856 GCF_036402335.1 Sphingopyxis sp.
GAATCAACAGGTCGGCAAGCTTTCCGGCTTCGAGCGATCCGACATCCTTCGCATAGCCGAGCGATTGCGCGGGCATGATCGTCGCGGCGCGCAGCGCATCGATATTGCTCCATCCGCCGCGGACAAAGGACCAGATTTCCCAATGCGCACCGAGCCCGGCCTGCTGGCCGTGGGCGCCGATCGAAACATTTCGTCCGGCAGCAGCGATCTTCCCCGCTTCGCGCGCCGAATCATCGTCGACATAATCCCCCTCGGGCGCGATCACGCGGCGTTTGTTGTTCGCGGCGAGTTCCGCCGGCGGCGCATGCCGCGACAGGATCGGATGCTCCCACACATTGGTGTGCGCGCGCCAATAGGGATCGCCGGCGAGCCCGCCGAAAGTGACGACCAGCGTCGGGGTGTAATCGACCGTCGTCTGGCCCCAGAGCTGCACCAGGTCCTTATAGAAGGTATGCAGCGGCACATTGTGCTCGACGGTCGAGTTGCCGTCCTGGATCAGCGTGACGTCCTGCGTGAACAGCGAACCGCCCTCGGGCACGACTTCCATGCCTTCGGCCTGTGCCGCCTTCACGACCATCTGGCGCTGTTCGCGGCGCGGCTGGTTGTAGTTCTTGACGCTATATGCGCCCTGCGCCTTCAGGCGGCGAACATGCGCGAGCGCATCCTCGTAACTGTTGATTTCGGCATAGACGCCCGCCGCCTTCGCGCCATAGATGACTTCACCGGTCGAGAAGATGCGCGGGGCGAGAATCACCCCGGCGCGCTGCATTTCGGACGATACGAAGATTTCCGACGACCGCGACGAAGGGTTGTGGCTGGTCGTCGTACCCATCGCGAGGTTGGCCATTTCGGACCAGTTCTGCTGCGGGACCAGTTCGTCGTCGCCGTGCGGGCCATGCGCATGCGCATCGATGAAGCCGGGGACGATGGTCTTGCCCGTCGCATCGACCGTAACCGCGCCCGCAGGCACGGTGATGGCGCCCGCCGGACCGACGGCGGTGATCCGGTCCCCGTCGATCACGATCGCGCCATTGTCGATGATGCCGCCGTCCTTGTCGGCCATCGTCACGACCTTCGCGCCGGTGATGACGACAATGCCCTTATGCTTCGATGCCGTCTGCGTCATCGCCAGCGATACGCCGTCGGTCGGGGGTGTGAATTTGGGCGCCTTGTCGTCGACCGGCGCATTCGCGAAAAAGCTGCCGAGATCGGCGCTGAACAGCGTCGGTCCGCGGCTCCAGTGAAGACGGCTGCCACCGTTCGACCAATGGATGAAGTCGGCACCGCCGTTGCTGGCGCGCGTCACCGGAAGCGCGCCGCTCTTCGTGCCCAGCGTCACATCCTGCCCGCCGGGCATCAGCGGGGTGACATAGGCGTCGTAATTCTGCCGGAACGCCAGCGTGCGGCCATCGGGCGAAATTTCGTAATCGCTGACGAGGTCGCCGCTCGCATGAACGCGCTTGTCCTGACCGCGAAGGTCGGTGCTGACGAGCTGGCTCTTGCCATCGGCCGCCGCCACCATGAAAATGCGGTCGTTGTCCGCTCCGAACTGCGGTTTCGCGCTATTCTCGGCGATCCGCTCGGGCGCTCCGCCGGTCGCGGCGACGCGATAGACGCCCGCGTTCTCGCCCCAGCGTTCCGAGCTCAGTCCGCCCCCGGCGCGGCGTTCGAATGCGATCATATTTCCATCGGGTGAGAAGCGCGGCTCGGCATAATGGCCCGGCGTCGTCGTGACCTTGCGCGAGGTGCCACCGCCCGCGCCGATGACATGGACTTCGCCGAGGTCGGCGTCGGTCCAGCGGACGAAGGTGATCGATCGACCGTCGCGCGACCAGCTCGGCCAAAGCTCGAACGCCGCATCCTTCGCCGCGGTAAGCCGGCGGGCCGCGCCGCCGGTCGCGGGTTTAACCCACAGCTTGCCGAGCGTTTCGAACACGACGGTGCGGCCGTCGGGCGATACTTCGGCCCAGCGCGGCATCTTCGTCGTGAAGCTGTCGGGCGCGACCTCGATCGTCGGGTGGGTGGAATCGACGACGACACGATCGTCGTTGATGCTGAACGGAATCACCCGCGCTTCGCCGCCATCGGCGCCGACGCGGCGCAGCTTGCCGCCGGCCCAGAACACGACATCCTCGCTGTCGGGTGTCCAGTCCATGTTCGGATAGACGCCGGTCACCGCCCAGGTTTCCTGCACATCCTGATCGAGCGCGTCATAGATCTTGCGCTCGGCGCCGGACGCCAGATCCTTCACATACAGCTTCGACTGGGCGCCCTCGCGGCGGACGAAAGCGAGGCGCTTGCCGTCGGGCGAAGGCGAGGGGCGCACGGCGCCGCCCGCCCCGCCGGCGATGGTCGTGACTTCGCCGTCGTTCAGGTCATAACGTTCGATGTGAAACAGGTCGGTGTTGCTGTCCTGCGCATATTCGAAGATCGGGCCCGGTGTGACGTTGCGCGTGTAATAGACACCCTTGCCGTCGGGCGCGAAGGTCGGCTCGCCCAGTTCCTTCTGATGACGCTCATTGGGTTTCTTGACGAGCAGGACGCCAGCACCGCCCGAGACATGGTACATCCATACCTCGCCGGTACCGAGCGAGCGTCCGGTCGTGAAATGCTTCTTCGCGACGATAAACTGGCCATCGGGGCTCCAGCTCGGCTGGTTGAGCAGGCGGAAATCTTCCTTGCTGAGCTGGCGCCTGTCCGTGCCGTCGCGATTCATCAGCCAGATATTGTCGCCACCACCGGCGTCCGAGACAAAAGCGATCCGCTTGCCGTCGGGCGAAAACCTCGGCTGATGTTCATAAGCGAGGCCTGCGGCGATGCGCGTCGGCGTGCCGCCCTCGATCGGCATGGTATAAATGTCGCCAAGAAGGTCGAAAGCGATCGTCCTGCCGTCGGGGGCGACGTCGACATTCATCCAGCTGCCCTCGTCGACCGCGATCGGTACCTTGTGCGTGGTCATTCCGGGCGGGGCGTTGACGTCCCACTTTTCGGGCTTGGCATCCGCCGCAGGCGCCGTTTGCGCCCAGACCGAGGTCGAACAAGCCAAAGTCGCCGCGAGAGCGAAAGCGAAACGCGTCATGAAATCTCCCCTGTTGCAATTTCGTATACCATATGGCGCGGGCGCAAACATGCAAGCGACAGGTTTCGACGAAGAACTGGCAGCGTCGACGGGCGACTGCTAGCCCCGGTCGAAAGAGGAACGATAGGGAGGGCAAAGCGTGCCGCTGAAGGGAATTAGGGTACTCGATTTTGGCCGCTATATTGCGGGCCCCTATTGCGCGGCATTGCTCGCCGACTATGGCGCCGACGTCATTCGCATCGAGGCGCCGGGCGGCAATGACGACCGCTATACCGTCCCCGTCGCGGAGGACGGGTCGGGGGCAATGTTCATGCAGATGAACCGTGCCAAGCGTTGCCTGACGCTGAAGCCCGGGAGCCCGCAAGGCCGCGAAATCGTCCGGCGCCTCGTCGAAACCGCCGACGTCGTAATCGCCAACCTGCCGCATGATGCACTGGTGAAGCTGGGGCTCGACCATGACAGTCTTGCCGCGATCAACCCCCGCGTCATCCTGGTGACCGCCTCGGCGTTCGGCAGCGAAGGGCCGCTGGCGAGCCGTGTCGGGTTCGACGCGGTGGGGCAGGCGATGTCGGGGACGGTCCATCTGACGGGGACCGAAGATCAGCCCTATCGGGCACAAGTCAATTATGTCGACTTCGGCACGGCGCTGCATTGCGCTTTCGGCGTGATGCTGGCGCTGCGCGAGCGCGAGGTGACGGGGAAGGGGCAGTGCGTGTCGGGGTCGCTGCTCGGCACCGCGCTCGCCATGTCGAACGCGCTCACCATCGACCATGCGCTGAACGGGATCGATCGCCAGCCGATCGGCAACCGCAGCTTCAGTTCGGGGCCGACCGACGTGTTTCGGACGCGCGATGGCTGGATCATCACGCAGATCGTCGGCGCCCCGATCTTCGCGCGCTGGGCGGAACTGGTCGGGCGCCCCGAACTGGTCGACGATCCGCTCTATGCGAGCGACATCCTGCGCGGCGATAACGGCGAGGAATTGAGCGCGATCATGCAGCGCTGGTGCATCGAGCGGACAAGTGCGGACGCGATCGCCGAGCTTGCCGCCGCGCGGGTGCCCGCTGCCCCGGTGCTGCGCGCGGGAGAGGCGCTGTCGCAGCCGCAAGTTGCGGCGATGAAGCTGGTCGAGCCGGTAACCTATCCGGGTGCCTCAAAGGATATTCCCGTGATCCGGGCGCCGATCCGCCTGTCGGGCAGCGGCAAGGTCGAGCCGCGCCGCGCGCCGCAAGTCGGCGAGGACAGCGACGCGATCCTCGCAGAGCTCGGTTATGACGTCCAAGCCATTTCAGCTTTGCGCGCAGCAAAGATTATTTGAATCGGGGAGGGTGGACAAACCCCGATCGCCCTTTAAGTTACCGGTCAGTACAAAAATCAGCGCAGGAGCGACCGATGACCGACAGCAGCGAATATGTGCCGCCGAAGATCTGGACCTGGGACAAGGAAAGCGGCGGGCGTTTCGCCAATATCAACCGCCCGGTCGCGGGGCCGACGCACGACAAGGATCTGCCGATCGGCAAACATCCGCTCCAGCTCTATTCGCTCGGCACGCCCAACGGGGTAAAGGTCACGGTGATGCTCGAGGAGCTGCTCGAACTGGGCCACAGCGGGGCCGAATATGATGCATGGCTGATCAAGATCGGCGACGGTGACCAGTTTTCGAGCGGCTTTGTCGACGCCAATCCCAACAGCAAGATCCCCGCGCTGGTCGACCGCAGCGGTGCCGAGCCGATCCGCGTCTTCGAATCGGGCGCGATCCTGATCCACCTCGCCGAGAAATTCGGAGCCTTCCTGCCGACCGAGACAGCCAGGCGTGCCGAGACGCTGTCGTGGCTGATGTGGCAGATGGGCAGCACGCCGTTCCTCGGCGGCGGGTTCGGCCATTTTTACGCCTATGCGCCCTTCAAGCAGGAATATCCGATCAACCGCTATGCGATGGAAGTGAAGCGTCAGCTCGACGTGCTCGACCGGCGCCTCGCCGACAGCGAATATCTGGGCGGTACGGACTATACGATCGCCGACATGGCGGTTTGGCCCTGGTACGGTGCGCTGGCCAAGGGGCTGGTTTACGATGCCGGGGAGTTCCTGCAGGTTCAGGAGTATAAGAATGTCCAGCGCTGGACCGACCAGATCGCCGAGCGCCCGGCGGTCAAGCGCGGGCGGATGGTCAATCGCGTGATGGGCGATCCGGCAAGCCAGCTTCACGAGCGGCACGACGCGTCCGATTTTGAATTGCGAACGCAGGACAAGTTGCAGGACGCCGAATGATGCATATTTTGGGCAACAAGGGTCTTGCTGCGCATTAGCGGTTTTTCAGGAATAGCCTTCGGGCTGCCCGACCGGCAAGATTTGGCCGTCCGGTGAACATGTAAAATACGCAAAAGCGGCGTCGGGTGATCTCGACGCCGCTTTCATTTGCGGCCGCCATGCTTGTCGGCATGACCGGCTCGATTCACCCTGTGCGGCCCTGCCGCAAACCGGCCCTGACCGGCGCGACCCTGATGCGCGACGAGCGCGGTGCCGCCATCGTCGAAATGGCGCTGGTGCTGCCGTTGTTTCTCGCGCTGTTGATGGGCGTGCTGGTCTACAGCCAGTATTTCATGTTGGCGCACAGCGTGCAGCAGGCAGCGAACGATGGTGCGCGCGCTGCAATCGTCGGCCTCGACGCCGCCGACCGCCGCGCGGTCGCGACGCGCGCGGTTGGTCGCAGTCTTCAGGCCGTAACGGGAACGCACACCATCGCGGTGTCCGAAACCGCCGAAGCGGTTACCGTCGCGATCACCTTCACGGCTCCCCCCGACAGCATATTGCGATCCTCCTTCGTGCCCGCGCCCGGCAACGTCATCCGCGCTCGTGCGACCTTCGAACTTCCGGTGGATTGAGCATGACGATATTCTCCCTCCTTCGCAGGCTTGCCCGGGACCGGCGCGCGGGCATCAGCATTGCTACCGCCTTCGGGATGACGATGCTGATCGGCTCGGCGGCGCTCGCGGTCGATATCGGCTCGCTCTATCTCGATCGCCGCAAATTGCAGGGGATCGCCGACGCCGCGGCAATGGCAGCCGCAGGGCGCCCCGGTGAAGAGCGTGCAGCGGCAGACCGCATTATCGCGGCCAATTGCGATTGCGGCATCCGTATCGCGGCGCTCACGCCCGGCACCTATGTCGCCGACCCGGGAATATTGGCCGAGCAGCGCTTCGCCGGCGGCGGTGCATCGCCGAATGCGGTGCGTATCGTGTTGACCCGTGATCGCCCGCTCTTTTTCGGCAGCTTCCTCACCGGCCGGCAAAACACCGTCATTCGTGCGACCGCCACCGGCGCGCGTCGGGGTTACGCCGCCTTTTCGCTGGGCTCGCGGGTCGCCGCCGTGAACGGTGGCCTGCCGAATGCGCTGCTGTCGAGCCTGACCGGCAGCCAGCTCAACCTTTCGGTGATGGACTATAATGCGCTGGCGAGCACCGATATCGACCTGCTTGCCTTTTCCGACGCGCTGCGAACCGAAATCGGTGCCGACGTGCTGACCTTCGGCCAGACGCTCGACGCACAGGTCACATTGCCGCAGGTCGTGTCGGCGATCGCGAGCGCGTCGGACGGTCAGGCAGGAACGGCGCTGGAACATATCGCCGATCGTGCACTACCGCGCGGCCTGGTTCCGTCGCGGGCGATCGACCTGGGGCCGCGCTCGTCGAGCGTCCGGGTCGACGCGGCGAACCCGGTCAAGATCAATGCGCTCAGCCTGCTGCGGGCGATGCTGCTGCTGGGCAACGCCAACCGCCAGGTCGACCTGTCGGTCGCCGGCAACCTGCCCGGCGGTTCGGGAATCGATGTCGCGTTGATGATCGGCGAGCCGCCCGCGAATTCGCCGCTGATCGCGGTAACCGACACCAATGACGTGATCGTCCGCACGGCGCAGGTCCGGCTCAAACTCGACACGAAAATCCAGACGCCGCTCGCGAGTGTCCATCTTCCGGTTCTCGCCGAACTGGGATCGGCTTCGGCCCGGATCACCGACATCGACTGCGCCCCGAACAGCAGCACCGCGGTGTCGCTCGGCGTCGTCACTTCGCCGGCGATGGTCGCGATCGGGACGGTCGACGATGCCGATTTTCAGGACATGCAGCGTCCGCTCGATCCCGAACCGGCGCGGGTCGTAAAACTGCCGCTCGTCAGCGTCGATGCCGGGGCCGAGCTGGTCCTGTCCGATCTCGGCGAAAAGCAGGTAGATTTTTCGCGTCGCGACATCGACGACGGCCAGGTCAAGACGGCATCGAGTAGCGGACTGGTCGCGGGAGCTGCAAAATCGCTGTCGGACCGGATGGAGCTCAAGGTGAATGTGCTGGGTCTGGGCCTTAATCTCAAGGCGCTGACGACGCTGGTGGGGGAAACGGTCGGGCTGGCCGCGCCGGTGCTCGATACCGTGCTGGCGGACCTCACGGGCCTGCTCGGCGTCCACATCGGACAGGCCGACGCGCGGATCAATGCGCTGCGCTGCGGCAAGGCGAAGCTGGTTTGACACCGGTTCGGTAACAAATCGGCTTAAACCGCCCCGATCGTTGCCAAATCGGGCGAACCTCGCGAGTAGCCCGAAGCGAACTGGACAAGCTTCGTCGCCGTTTCCCCGCGGCACCGCGCATAAGGAACCCACAGGGGTATCATTCGGGAAAAGGTTATGGCGACGGCGCGTGAACCGCAGAGGGTATCGGCGGCAGAGTTCATCCGCGGCTTTGCAAACTGGCGACTGCAGGCCGCACGCAAGCCCGTGGTTGTGACGCACCATGGCAAGGACGCCCACGTGCTGATTTCGCTCGATGACTATCGCCGTCTCGATGAAGAAGGCGGGCCGGACGCGGCTTCTGCCGGTAAGCTCCAGGACTCCCTTGCGTCCCTTGTCGAATGGGTGCGCGACGGGGCGATCGTCATCGACCGGCAATGGTCCATCCTGTCGGTCAATCCGGTGGCCAGCGATATGCTGGAGCGCACGGCAGCCGCGCTGATCGGCGAAAAGCTGGCGCTGGCGCTGCCGCAGCTCAATGAAAGCTTGTTGTTCCAGCGGATCATCCGCCTGATCGATCACCGTGAGCGTTTTTCGGGCGACGTGCCCGGCATCCTGCGTCCACGCCAATGGCTGCATGTCGATCTGGTTCCGTTGCCAATCGGCGGCGCCATCCTGCTGCGAGATATCAGTGAAACCATGGAGTTTTTCGCGGCTGGCGATATGCGCTACGCGCTGGCGACTGCGATTGATGTCGACGGCGGGGTCGGTCATGCCCGGCTGTCGGTACGCGAGACGATCGACGCGGCGAACGATACGTTGACCGCGATGGTCGGAGTCGATGCAGCGGCGATCCGGCGCGTTCGCTTTTCGACACTGCTTGCCATTGGCCAGCGCGCGGCTTTTTCCGAAGCGCTCGAAACGGTTTTTCGTAGCGGAGAGCCGGTACGCATCCTGTCGCAGATCGTCACCCGCGATGGCGTCGCGCTGGACGTCACGCTGTCGATTGCCGAGATTCGCGGGGCCTATGCCAGCGAAGGCGCGGTCGTCCTCGTCACACGCTGACCCATTCCTCCATATCCTCCCGTCGATGCAACGCTGGACAAGGTGCCGGAAGTTGGCGAAGTTGCCGCGCAACGCGTAGCAAAACACAACTTACCTTTACGTAAGCGTGAACCGATAATATAAGGGCGCCATTGCCCAAGGGAGAATCGTCATGGACATGGAGTTCAGCCCCGAAGACCTGGCCTTCCAGCAGGAAGTGCGCCAGTTCATCGCCGAAAAT
>NZ_DASWTD010000092.1:0-7252 GCF_036402335.1 Sphingopyxis sp.
GGGTCGGGCACCATTTCGGGCGACCAGCTGCGGAAATTCTGCACCCGGCCGACCTGCACCTTGCTGTCGTGGATATAGATCCAGTTGTCGGGGAACAGGTCTTCCGAGCGGATCTTGAGCGCGACGGTCAGGAAGTCGCGATATTTGAGGTTCGGCGCCGCGTTCAGCGCGCACGCGGGAAGCGGATGGATACGCGCCGCGAGCTCGCGCATCGGCGCCGAGCTGATGACATGTGCGGCGTCGATCACGATCTCGCCGTCGGGGCCGGTCGCGGTCATCCGCCAGCGGCCGGTCCGCTGGTCCTGCGTCAGCTGCTTGAAGCTGTGGCCCATCAGCACATGGTTTCCGCTCGCGACCACCTTGTCGCGCGCCGCGTCCCACATCATGCCGGGGCCGAGGCGCGGATAGCGGAAGGTTTCGAGCAACGTCTTGGTCGCCATGCCGTCGTTCGGGCGCTTGTTGAGCCCGAGGCTGCGCTTCAGCCCGTCGAGCACGGCAGCGCCGAGGCTCAGCCCCTTGATGCGCTGCGCCGCCCAGTCGGCCGACATCTCGTCGCACGGCATGCCCCACACCTTCTCGGTATAGGTCTTGAAAAAGATCGAATAGAGCTTCTTCCCGAACTGGTTGATCGTCCAGTCCTCGAAACTCCGCACCTTCCTGTTCGGAAACAGCTTCGCCTGCGCATAGCTCACCATGCAGAGGGTCGAGCGGATCACGCCGAGGTTCCACAGCGCTTCGAAAGCGCGCAGCGGATAGGAATAGAATTTGCCCTCATAATAGATGCGGCTCATCCGTGGGCGCTCGATGAAATCGTCGGGAAGAATCTCGTTCCACAGGTCGACGACTTCGCGGCTCTTCGAAAAAAAGCGGTGGCCGCCGATATCGAAACGAAAGCCCTCATGCTCGACCGTGCGGCTGATCCCGCCGACGTAGACCGGATCCTTTTCGATCACGGTCACGCGATAACCCTGCTGGGTCAGCTGATAGGCGGCGGTCAGTCCGGCCGGGCCGGCGCCAATGATGGCGACGTCGGCGCTGGTCGGGCGGTTCTTCGAACCAGAAGCGTCAGACATTGATAATTCCCCACAGGCAAATTCATGCTCGTCTCCGCTGTGGCCAAACATGGATAAAAACTGGTTAACGCGGTGCCCATATTCTGTCCGGAGACGCCGATCCGGTTCGTGCCGCACTCCGTCAGGCCGCGCATGGCGATACCGTCGACACGACCAGACGCCCTCGATGGCCGCCGAACCGAACCGGTTGCGACGAAGCGAGGCGGACAGTTCAGCCGGGCGCCATCTTTGCCGTCCTAATCTGGTCGCAGGGACCAAGATGGAGAAAATGGATGTTCCTGCTCAAGAAACTGGCCTTGACCGCGCTGATCGGCGCCAGCGCCCTTGCTGCGCTTCCTGCCGAAGCCGAAGCGCGCGATCGCCACCACCGCCATGGTTATTACAGCGACCGAGGCCATGATCGATATCGCGATTACCGGCGCGACTATCGTCGTGATTATCGCCGCGACTATCGCCGCAGCCATTATCGCGACCGCCGCTATTATTGCCGTCGCGGCAGCGGCACGACCGGTCTGATCGTCGGCGGTGCCGCGGGTGCCCTGCTCGGCCGCGAAGTCGACCGTTACGGCGACCGCCTTCCCGGCACGATCATCGGCGGCGCCGCCGGCGCACTGATCGGCCGCGAGGTCGATCGCGGCGGGCGCCGCTGCTAGGTCCTTGCTGGCTCCTGCCGGTCGCTTGCCGACCGGGAGCAGCCATTGCCTTCTCCCCTCCCTTGATGGGAGGGGAGTGACGCGAAGCCACCCCCAACGGCCCCCGGACTTCTAGGGACTTTCATCGCCGGGCGGTCCGCGTGCACTATTCCCGCCCGGCGGGTCGCCGTCCTGCCTCGCGACCTCGCGGCGCAGCGGCTTCAGCGCCAGCGTGCCCAGCCGGACGCGCGGGGTCGCCTTGCCCGGCACGGCACCGATCGCAAAGGCGCCGTCGAGCCGCAGCGCAGCCGCCGATACCTTGCCCGGCCGGACTGTGTACCGGCCATAAGCAATGCCTTCGAAAAGGAAATATCCGTCGAATTCGGTGACCGTCGTCGCGCGGACGCGGCCTTCGGCATCGACGAGCTCGAGGCTCAGTCCTTCGACCGGATTGCCGCCGTCGCGCCGTATGACGCCCTCGATCTCGCCCGCCGCCGCCATCGGCAAAGCGACACGCGTCGCGACCCCCGGCCGCGGCGATACGACGACGCCGGGCAGCGCAGGCTGGACATAGGGATCGGGCAGGCTGCCGGCATCGATGCCGATCATCACCGGGCGAAAGGGTTCGAGCCCGTCGATCGTCCCGCGGCCATCCTTGCCGGTCGCGGCGTCGACCGCAGCATTGCCCGCGGTCAGCGGCACGCCCGGCAGCGCGGCCTCGCCCGGCTGGCGGATACCATCGCCGTTATCGTCCATCCAGACATCGGCGATCACCTGGCCGCGGCTCGCGAGCTTCTCGCTCGACACGCGCCAGCCGCCATCCGGTTTTGGTCCGAAGCTGAAAGCAAGCGCGATCGATGCCGCGGCCGACCCGTCGCTTGCCACTTCGCCAAATCCAGTTAGCTGCAACTTGTTGAAACGGCGTGTATATCCAGCGCCAACGCGCGCGCGGCCCAGTCCGCGGTCGTAACCGAGCTCGGTCCGCCATTCGGCGTCGCCTTTTCCGGTCCACTCGCCGATCACCGTCATGCGCGTGTCCCTATTGTCGCCCGAGAGTGCAAAACGCGCTTCGCCGCGAACGCGGACGCGCCCGATCCGGGCGTTGGCGAGCAGGCTGGCCACCAGATTGTCGGGCGGATCGGGACCGATCGGAACCTTGGTCCGCGCCCAGTCGAGCTGGCCGGTAAAGGTCAGCGCACGGAAGCTCGCCGACGCCCGCGCGCTCGCTTCGAGGCTTTCGATCCCCGAGCGCCGCTCGACCTGCCGCACGTCGAGATGGAGCGGCAATATCGTTCGCCCCAGCTTGACCGACTGGTCGACCGAAATCGAATAGATTCCGTTGATATTGTTGATGAAACGGTCAGACACGAACCCTCCCCAGCCGCGCATCGCGTCGGCGCGGACATAGGTTTCGCCAAACGCCGCAAGCCAGCTCGCGCGCGCGGCGACCCCGCCATTGTCGGCGTAGGAGCCGCCCACCTCTACCAGTGTCGGCCCGATCGAACGCCGCAACGCCACCTCGCCATAATTGCGCCGGACATTCTCGATCATCAGGCTGTGGAAATAGGCAGCGGCGGACGTGCGCGTATCGAGTCCGCGCTCGATCCCCATCGTCCCGCGCCAGCCGCGCCGGAACGCCCCGCCCCGACGGTTTCCGAACTCGACCAGGTCGGCATTTTCCTGCGCGAACCCCGCCCAATACCAGGTCTGCTGCGGCGGGATCGAGTCCATGCCCACCTGCACCTGCCTGATTTCGCGCCGAATCTGGCCCTGCGGGCCATAGAGCACGATCTCGAAGCGGTTCGTGCCATATTGCAGCGGCACGTCGATAAACTCGTAGCGCCCGTCACCGTTCGGGCTGGTGAAAGCGAGCAATTGCCCGTTGCGATAGAGCTCGGCATCCCACCCTGCGGGCAGGTCGCCGCGGAAAGTGGTCTTGTCGAAGCTGTCGGGGCGCTCGACCGGGCGATTGGTCAGCACCGCCCCGCGCCCCGGCGCCGACGCTGCAACGATCCCCGTCGACAGCAGGCTGACGTCGCCCACCGCATAATGCGTCGCCTTCAGCGGCCCGAGCAGGCGCCCTTCGGGATCGGTGCGATAGAGCCGCATCCGCAGGCTGTCGGCGACGCCTTCGTTATCCGACGACAATCGCGCGTCGAAACTCTGCCCGAGCAGTTCGCCCGCGGCAAAAACCTCGTAACGCGCCTGGACATAGGATCCACCGCGCTTGTCCGACACGCCCCCTGCCGAGGCGACGACATCGACCGACGGCGTCGCCCACGCCTGATACGGCCGCTTCGCCTGCGGCAGGCTCGCGAGGTCGAACGTGGCCTGAGGGCGGATTCCCGCTGCCCGCGCGCGCCGCTCGGCGGCGAGCTGGAACGGCAGCTTGTCCTTGCTGTCGATGCGCAGCACCGCGTTCGACAGGTCGGCGGCGAGCGGAACGCCGAGCCATTTATTGAGGCTGCCGAGATCGACGCACCAGCCCGCGGGCGTGTCGCGGATCATCGTCGAGGTGAGCGCGAAGCTCTGGCTGCCCGCGCGCACCTCGCCCGCATCGCGATCGATCGTCAGGCTGCGCCGTTCGTCGAATACCCAGCCGGTTGCGCGACGCAACTTTCGGTCGACGCGCACCGCGAGGTCGAGCGCGAGCACGATGTCGGCGAGGTCGACGCAAATCCCCTGCGGCGTCTGGTAACCGCGCACCCCGTCGCCGAGGCGATACTGACCCGAGCGGACATCGAACAGCCAGCGGTCGTCCTCGTTCGGCGACCAGCTGTCGGCGGCGAGTGAAACGGGCGCCTTGTCAACGGCATGGGCGCCGGCGGGAACGAGACCCGCCAGCGCCAGCCCGGCCAATATCGCCGGCTTCCATCGGGCAAGCGCCGCGCGGATCATCGTCCCGCCCGCTTCCGTTCCCGCCGTTGCCCGCTACTTCACAACCCGCTCGGCCTCGTCGATCGTGCCGCCGCCGATTTCGCGGTCCTCGGTATAGCGGATACGCACCGGCCCCTTGAGCTTCGCCGCCAGTTCGCCCGGAACGCGCAGCGACACCTTGCGTGCGCCGACCTCGGGATAGACCGCGATGCCGCGCGCGACGAGTAGCGGCTCGGGCAAACCCGGCCGGGTCACCTCGATATCGCCATAGACCGAGCGGTTACCGGTGCGCGCGAGGTCGAAATTGAACGCGGGGCCGTCGGCGCCCTCGCTCACCCACGCCTCGCCGATCGACGCTTCGGCGCCCAGGTCGCCGACACGGACGATCACCGGGATCGTGATGCCATAGATCGGCGTCAGCGCGATCGACACGCCCTCGCCCGCCGGCTTCGCGGGATCGGCGGGCACGGCCGCCGCCGCGTCGGGCACGGCGCGAAACAGCATATGCGCGCGATACTCGCCCGGCGGCGTTCCTTCGGGAACGCGCACCCCGACGCGGATAACCTGTGGCTGGTTCGGCGGCAGGGTGACGCGGCGCGGGCTGAAGGCGATCATGTCGAGCGCGGTCCGCTCGGCCGGATTGACCTTGTCCTCGGCAATCTCGTCGAGCCCGCCCTCGGCGGTCATCCGCTTGATCTCGAGGCTGATGCGATAGGTCGCCGGTTCGGCGCCGATATTGTTCAGCACGACCTCGGTCCCGCGCGACCCGTCGAGGATCACGCGCGTCGGCGCAACGAGCAAGTCGCCCGCAGCCCGAGCGGGCGAAGCCGCGGCGCCCAACGCAGCCGCGGAGAGCAGGCAAAAAGCCCTGAAAAAGCGTAGCATGGATACGATCCCCACAATCGTCCCGGAAACGGCCCCACACCGTCCCGATGGTCGCATCCTGCCTGCGCCAACATGGTTGATATTTCGCTAACCATGCAGATCGAACGCACAAAAATGGGCCGCCGAACCTGCGTCCGACGGCCCGATTTGCTGGCCGGCGAGCGTAGAGCCCGCCGTCCCCCCATCAATTATTGGTAGTTGGCGGTGACGTTGAACGTCCCCGAATAATCGCCCGACGCCTGGTTGGCGCCGACGCTGAGCGTACCGCCGACTTGGAAGCTGCCGCCGGTCGAGCCGAGCGTGATCGTCGGCGCCGAATAGGTCAGCGACGAGGTCATCGTGCCGCCGAGCGAACCGTTGAGCGTGACGCTCGAATCGCCGCCGACGAGCACCACGGCACCGTCGGTGCCGGCAACGTTGAAGTTGGCCGACGTCGCGGTGCCGGTGCAGGTCAGCGATGCGCCGCAAGTGCGGGTGCCGCCCGTCGTCACGGCAACGGTCGAAGCGGTCGCGCCGCTGATGATCGTCGCATATTGCAGGTCGCTGGTGTTGGTGAGCGTGATCTGGCGCAGGATCTTGGCCTTTGCCGTGCCCGTGGCCGACGCTGCATGCGCCGCCGGGGCGTTCATCGCGAGGGCAGCAATCGCGGCGCCGACGAGGGCGCGCTTCATTCCAAATTTGCGCATAAGTTTTGGTCCCTTGAATCCGAAAAATTTCGGTCGAATTTTCGAATGGATATCCCACCCCATTCGCCGAGCCGTTTAGCGGGGGACCCGTTCAGGCTTTGCCAGCAAGCATCGTTAACGACGCGGTAGGAATTGACGCGTGCGGGACGGAATAGAGCAGAAAAATCATTGGCTTATAGATATATTAGAGTGCGCCGGCGCGCGTGATCGCGTCATTTCCGCCCCGGGCTGGTACAAATCGGACAGCGCACGGAAGCCACGATCGGAAACCAAATCAGATCGATTCGCCCGAGAGCCGCTGGCAGATCATGTCGAGCTGGTCGAGCGACGCAAACTTGAGCGTCAGCGCGCCCTTGCCGCCGCCGGCATACTGGATCGCGACGCCGATTCCGAGCAGCTCGGACAAATGGCGTTCGACCGCGACGATATCGGGATCGCGCCCGCCATCCATGCCCTTATATTCGGGCGGTGCCTTGCGCTGCGCATCGCCGCCCTTGCCGGCGCGCACCAGCGCCTCGACCGCACGGACCGAAAGCCCCTCCTTCGCGACGCGGCTCGCGATCGCCTCGGCATCGTCGGCGCCGATCAGCGCGCGGGCGTGCCCCATCGCGAGCGATCCGTCGCTGACCAGCGCCTGAACGCTGGCGGGCAGATCGAGCAGGCGCATCAGGTTCGCGACATGGCTGCGCGACTTGCCGACGAGCTTTGCCAGCGCTTCCTGATTATGCCCGAAATCATCGATCAGGCGGCGGTAGGCGCTCGCCTCTTCGATCGCGTTGAGATCCTGGCGCTGGATATTCTCGACGAGCGCGATCTCGTAGGTCGCGGCATCGTCAAGTTCGCGCACGAGCGCGGGAATCTGGTGCAGCCCCGCACGCTGCGCTGCGCGCCAGCGCCGCTCGCCCGCTACGAGCTGGTAACCGTCGCCATCGGGCGAACGGCGAACAATGATCGGCTGGAGCAATCCCCGCAGCCCGATCGAATCGGCGAGCTCGGCGATCGCATTTTCGTCGAAATGGCGGCGCGGCTGACCCGGCAGCGGCCGAATCGATCCGACGGGGATGTGCTGCACCGAATCGCCCGACACGGGAGCGGCTTT
>NZ_DASWTD010000093.1:0-1518 GCF_036402335.1 Sphingopyxis sp.
ATCCCGACCGACGACCGTCTTGTGGCGGTCGACAGCCCGATGAGCAACGTCGCCTCGATCGCGCGCGCCTTCCTGCCACTGGGCGCGCGCGTGCTCCCGATCGGCACCGAGAACCCCGATCACAAGCTCGCGGGCAACGCCGCCGATGCGCGGCTGCAGGATCTGCACTGGCCGATCGATCTCGTCTGGCTCGGCATGGGCGCGGACGGCCACACCGCCTCGATCTTCCCCGGCCCCGATCTCGACGAGGCGCTGAACGGCCCCAAGGCGCGCCGCGCGCTCGGCGTCATGCCCGATCCGCTGCCCGCCGAGGCGCCCGTAGCGCGCGTGACCTTGAGCCGCGCCTCGATCCTGTCGGCGCGCACGATCCTGATCGCGATCGCCGGAAAGGAAAAACGCAAGGTTCTCGAAAAGGCGATCAAGGACGGGCCGAGTTCGAACGTCCCCGTCGGCCGCGTGCTCGCTGACGCCGAACAGCCCATCGACATCCACTGGCTCGATAATTGACGCGCGACGCTGCCCCTTCCACCGTTCGGGCTGAGCCTGTCGAAGCCCTGTCCTTCTTCTGCATCGCAAAGGGGGAAGGAAGGGGCTGCGACAGGCTCAGCCCGAACGGGATTAAGAGTTCCATCCAATGACCAGCCTCCACCCCGAAATCGCCGCGGTCACCGACCGCATCATTTCCCGCTCGAAAAAGGGCCGCGCCGCCTATCTCGAACTGATGGACCGCGAGCGCGAAAGGGGCGTCCACCGCCCGACGCTTTCGTGCGGCAACCTCGCGCACGGATTCGCGGCTGCGGCAGATGACAAGGCTGTCATCCGCGGCGGCAAGGCGATGAATATCGGGATCGTCACCGCCTATAACGACATGCTCTCGGCGCATCAGCCCTATGGCCGCTACCCCGAGCAGATGAAGGTCTTTGCGCGCGAAAAGGGCGCGACCGCGCAGGTCGCCGGCGGTGTTCCCGCGATGTGCGACGGCGTGACGCAGGGCCAGCTCGGCATGGAGCTGTCGCTGTTCAGCCGCGACAATATCGCGATGGGCACCGCGATAGCGCTCAGCCACGGCATGTTCGAGGGCGCGACGCTGCTCGGCATCTGCGACAAGATCGTGCCCGGCCTCCTGATCGGCGCGCTGCAGTTCGGCCACCTGCCCACGGTCTTCGTGCCGGCCGGCCCCATGACCAGCGGCCTGTCCAACAGCGAGAAGGGCAAGCTGCGCGAGCTCGCGGCCCAGGGCAAGGTGGGGCGCGAGGAGCTGCTCAAGGCCGAGTCGGCGGCGTACCACGGCCCCGGCACCTGCACCTTCTACGGCACGGCCAACAGCAACCAGATGCTGATGGAAGCCATGGGCCTGCACGTGCCCGGCACGGCTTTCATCCACCCACACGATGGGCTGCGCGAGCAGCTCACGCGCCAGGCGGTGCGGCAGGTGCTCGACATCTCGCGCGGCGAGCGCCGCACGCCAATCGGCCGCGTGGTCGACGAGCGGGTGATCGTCAACGCACTCGTTGCCTT
>NZ_DASWTD010000094.1:0-7098 GCF_036402335.1 Sphingopyxis sp.
GTCGCCCCCGCGAAGGCGGGGGCCGCAGTCGGCCTTACTCGGAGTCGATAGCGGCCCCGCCTTCGCGGGGGCGACGTTTATTATTCTGCGAAGATTACTTACCCGACCACCGCTTCGTATCGGCGAACGCGCGGCCCAGCGCCACGTGCAGGTCGGCGTCCTCGGCTGCGCCGCCGAGCGGGATCTTGTCGGAGAAATTGTCGGCGGCCGTATGATAATCGCTGCCGAGGAAGGCTTCGAGCAGCTTCATGTCCGAAAAGCTGCCACCGACCATCAGCGAGGTGACGCCCTTGGCACCCAATGCCCAGCCATCCTGCCGCTGAATGAAGGCATCGGCCTCGCCGTCGTCGTCCATCTTGCGGCCAAGCTTCATCGCCACGTCGCGAACCACTGCATCATAGGCTGGCTTGCCGCGCCCGATCGTCGCGACCGGCGTTCCGCGCGGCGAAATGGCGATCGTGTCAACATTGAGCGCGACGGTGATGTCGCCCAAGGGCACCGCCGGATGATCGGCGAAATAGTGCGCGCCGAGCAGGCCCTTTTCTTCGGCCGTCGTCGCGAGGAAATAGACGTCGCGGTCGGGACGCGTGCCCGCGCCGAGCCGTTTCGCAACCTCGATCAGCACCGCGATGCCGCTCGCATTGTCGACCGCGCCGTTGCAGATGCGGTCGGCGTCGCCCTCTTTGCCGCAGATACCGAGATGGTCCCAATGCCCCAGGAACAACACCGCCTTGCCGTCGGGCCTGGCGCCCGGAAGCTTGGCGACGACATTGTTGCTGGCGAAGGGGCGAATGGTCGATTGCGCGTTGAAATCGGCGGTCACCGGAAGCACCGCACCGCGATAATCAGGCGATTTGGCAGCCGCGCGCGCGGCATCGCCGCCGAGTCCCGCCTTGGCGAGCAGCGCGTCGGCCGCCTCGATCGACAGGAAGCCCGAGACCGGCGCGCCCGGCTTGGCGCTCGCAAGACGTACCGTCCTGGCGCCGACGCTTTCCCGGAGGTCCGCCCACGGCACGGCATCGGTCGCGATGACCAGCACCGCCGATGCACCGGCGTCGGCCAGCATCTGCCGCCGCTCGCGATAGCGCGGCAGCTTGTCGCCGAAGGGCGCATTGTCGAAGAGCATGATCGCAAGCTTGCCCTTGACGTCGGCATTGAGCTTGCCCGTGCCGTCGACGCCATAGCCGACGAAGACCGCCGGCAGGCCGGCCAGCGACACCGACGGATCGCGGCCGGCCAGGATGATGCCGTCATCCCCGATCGCGAAATCGCGGCCTTGGACCTTGAACTTTGCGGAGCTGCTGACCGTTTGGCTCTCGACGAACGGCACCGGTTGCAGCCATGGAGTCGTGCTGCCCGGCACGGCTTCGAGACCTGCTTTCGCCCACTCGCCGACGATATAGGCGATCGTGCGGTCCTCGCCTTCGGTCCCCGGCGCGCGTCCTTCGAACGCATCGCTCGCGAGGATCCGGATATGCTCGGCGAGCTGCGCCTCGGTGACCGGCGCGTCGGCCGCCTTGGCCTCTGCGGCGATGGCGGTGGCAGGAACGGCAGTGAAAGCGGCCAGGGCGACGGCCGCGATGGCGGCGCGAAATTTAGTTGCGTGCATGGGCGCGCGGCATGGCACGGCAGCGAAAGCCGGGCAAGCGGCGTTCGTCGAAGGATGGTGGGCGTTGGTCCGGCGCTGAGCGGGACAAGTGAGAGCCGACCTGCCCCCCTCCCGCTTGCGGGAGGGGATGTCAGGAACGCCCCGCCCGCTCCAGTAGCGCCCGCGCCGCAGCGACGTGCATATCCTCGATCATCCGGCCCTCGTGGCGCTGCGCCCCGCCCGTTGCGGCCGCGACCAACGCTTCGGCGGCGGCGATCTCGCGCTCCGACGGGGCAAAGGCGGCGTTGCACGGATCGACCTGCGACGGGTGGATCAACGTCTTGCCGTCGAAACCGAGCCGCCGGCTTTCGGCCGCCTCGGCCGCGAAACCGGGGGCATCGTCGATCGCGTTATAAACGCCGTCGAAACCCCACACGCCGCCCGCGCGCGCCGCCAGCACGATCGCCTGGATCGCGTGGCTCATCGCGCCGCGGTCCATCCCGTCGGGCAGCTTCAATTCATGGGCGAGGTCGTTGAGCCCGGCGATGAGGCCGGCGACCGCGGGATCGGCGGCAATATCGCGCGCGGCATAAATTGCGACCGGCGTCTCGATCATCGCCAGAAGCGGCAGGCCAAGGCCGCGGGCAGCTTCCAGGTCGGCAACGGCATCGACTTTGGGCAGCACCACGGCATCGAGCGGCAAACCGGCCACGGCATTGATATCCGCGGCTCGGTGCTCGCTCCCCGCCCCGTTGATCCGCACCGCGACGCGCTTGCCCGGGAAACCGGCCATAATCGCGGCACGCATCGCGGCGCGCGCGTCCTCCTTGCGATCTTCGGGAACCGCATCCTCAAGGTCGATGATCAGCATATCGGCCGCAAGCCCCGCCGCCTTTTCGAGCGCGCGGGCATTCGAACCAGGCACATAGAGCAGGGATCGCGGGGCATATTCACTTGAGGTTTCAACGGGGGTCATGCGCTTTTCTGTGGCGCAGCCGCGGCATTGTCGCAATAAGAAGCCGTTGCAGACGTGAAATTTGTCGAGGGGATGTTGGATGTATTTTGCACTTGCACTGGTTGTTCTGGCGCTCGTGTTCCTGCTCTGGGCCCTGACGCCCGTCCGGCAGGGCTATGCCTATACGATCGAACGTTTCGGCCGCTATACGCACACGGCTCAGCCCGGGCTCAACTTCATCATGCCGATCTTCGACCGCGTCGGTCGCAAGGTGAACATGATGGAACAGGTGCTCGACATCCCGGGCCAGGAAATCATCACCAAGGACAATGCGATGGTCGCCGTCGACGGCGTCGTCTTCTTCCAGGTGCTTGATGCCGCAAAGGCCGCCTATGAAGTCAGCGACCTCTATCTCGCGATCATGAACCTGACGACGACGAACCTGCGCACCGTGATGGGTTCGATGGACCTCGACGAAACGCTGTCGAAGCGCGACGAGATCAACACCCGCCTGCTGCATGTCGTCGACGATGCGACCACCCCTTGGGGCGTCAAGATCACGCGCGTCGAGATCAAGGACATCCGCCCGCCCGCCGACATTTCGAACGCGATGGCGCGGCAGATGAAGGCCGAGCGCGAAAAGCGCGCCAACATTCTTGAGGCAGAAGGCATGCGCGCGTCGGAAATCCTGCGTGCCGAGGGTGAGAAGCAGGGCCAGATCCTGCAGGCCGAGGGCCGCCGCGAAGCCGCCTTCCGCGACGCCGAAGCGCGCGAACGCGAGGCCGAGGCCGAGGCCAAGGCGACACAGATGGTGTCCGACGCGATCGCCGGCGGCAACGCGCAGGCGATCAACTACTTCATCGCGCAGAAATATGTCGAGGCGGTGAGCCAGTTCGCGACCAGCCCGAACGCCAAGACGATCCTGTTCCCGGTCGAGGCGACGCAGTTGATCGGCACGCTCGGCGGGATCGGCGAACTCGCCAGGGACGCGATCGAACGCAAGGGAGCCTGACATGCCCGACTGGCTGACGAACATGGAACCGCATTGGGCGTGGCTCTCATTGGGCGTGCTGCTGGCCGCGGCCGAAATCGTCGCGCCCGGCTTTTTCCTGATCTGGCTGGGCGCTGCGGCGATCGCCACCGGTGCCATCGCGTGGGTCGTCCCGCTGACCATCCCCGTACAACTCGGCATTTTCGCCATCCTGTCCTTCGTCGCGCTTTACGGCGCGCGCCGCTGGCTGAAGGCGAACCCGATCACCACGACCGACCCGCACCTCAACCTGCGCGGCGGCCGGCTGGTCGGCGAAGTTTTGACGATAACCAAGGCGATCGAGGATGGCCGTGGCCGGGCGAAGGTCGGCGACGGCGAATGGCCGGTGCGCGGGCCCGATGCCGCCGAAGGCACCAAGGTCCGCGTCGTCAGCGCCGACGGCGGCGTGCTGGTGGTCGAGGCCGCCTGATTGCGCCCTATCCTCCGCGCGCGCGCGAATAGATTGCGACGACATGCCCCAGCGCATCGCTGTCGCCGATGCGCCGGAAGCCGAGCTTGCCCGACACGCGCTCCGACGCTTCATTGCCCGGATCGATAATGCAGCGGACCTCTGCCGCATCCAGATTCGCGTCGGCCCAGCGCAATATCGCGGTCATCGCCTCGGTCGCATAGCCCGCGCCCCAATGGTCGGCGTCGAACGCCCAGCCCGCCTCGGGAACATCCTCGAGCTCGGGAATGCCGCGACAGAAATAGCTGAGCCCGCCCTGCCCGATCAGCCGGTCGGTCGCCTTGTCGGCGAACACCCAATAGCCGAACCCCATGATCGGCCACAGTCCCGCCGAGCCGAGGAACTTGCTCCAGCTGAGGTCGGGCGCCCGCGGCTCGCCGCCGATGAAACGCGTAACGCGCTCGTCGGCCCACATCGCGATATGCGTATCCTTGTCGGAAAGGCGCCCGGGGCGGAGGCGAAGGCGATCGGTTTCGATGACAGGTGCAATAGTCAGCATGGACGCTGATGTGCCCAAGCCGGACCAGCCGGTCAATCGGGGATCAGATAATGATCGAACAGGTCGTGCAATACCGCCTTGCCGTCGACCTGTTGTCTGGTGCGCAGCACCGCGAGCGTGTCGACGCGGGCCAGCACGTCGACATGTTTCAGAACGACATGATAGTGTGGCCGGTCGCAAAAATCATGGAACAGGAAGATGCACTCGGGCTTGCAGTGGATGATCGACTGCAACAGGCAGGCGACGCGAAACCGCCCGTCGATCAAGACCGCATCGGGGCCGCCGCTCAGGCCCCGCCATATCTGCGTGTGATAGCGCGGCCAGTCGCGGATCCGGCCTTCGTCGGTCGGATAGCCCCATTCGCCGACGGATCCGATGTCGGCATGAAAGGGCGTGAATTCGACGACTTCGCGCGTCACTTCGGCCTGGACCTTGCCCAGCCAGACGGGATCGCTGTCGACGCTGACGATCCGGCGGACCTGCCGCGCCGCGACCAGCGTGCTGCCGCCGCATCCGAATTCGAGCAGCGAGCCGAGCCCCGCCAGTTGCAGTTCGAACTGCGTCACTTCCGCTTCGGTCATCTGCGGCTGCATGGTCCCCTCCACCCCGAAAGGATATGGGACCGGCGGCGGCGCGTCCAGCCCGCCATTGGCGTGATCATGTCGGCTTAGGGGGTGTGGGGAGTTGCCATTCGCTCGCCTTTCTTCGTCACTCCGGATCAAGTCCGGGGTGACGATGACCGATAGGGCAGCTTCCGGCCGAAAGCCGTCCGCCCACTTGGATCGACGCGCCCGCTGACGCTCTGCCATCGCGATGGCAGGATAATCGATGTCGAAAACTCTCCGCGGATGAGGAGGCCCAGAAGCAGGGAGAGAGGACCGCTCTGGACCCCCGCAACCGCGGAGAAGGAAGATCAGGCTGCCGCGGCCGCCAGTTCGGGTTTCGACGAATGCGCCGGCATGATCGCGTCGGCATAATCGCTTTCATATTTCCTGATCAGCGACCGGTCGTCGTGGTTCCACGGGTGAAAGCCCGGCATGAAATAGCTGAGCCAGGGGAAGAAGCTCTTGCGTAGCACTCCCGGCGTACCGAGCAGATACCACCAGATGCGCGCCGTCACGCGCCAGCCGGTGAGGCCATCCTGCTTCAGCAGCCTCTTCATCCCCTTCACGCGTTTCGGCCAGAAACGCGTGGTCACAAGGATCATCATCAGCGACTTGGCGCGCCAGCGCCTGAACCGGCTCCAGTCCTTTGTCGCGTGAAGCCAGGTGTCGTACGCGACCCCCTTGTGCTCGATTTCCTCGATCGCATGCCATTTCCACAAGGCGGCCCATTCGGGCTCGGCCCCGGCGTACATGCTCTCATCGCGCAGCATCACCGCCGCCATCATCGCGGTATAATGTTCGAGCGCGATCGTCGCCATCAGGTTGACGATCTGAGGCCGCGTCTTGATGAGGTCGAGAACCTGGTTCACATCGTCCTCAAGCTCGGAAAGATCGTATCCCGCCTCCGCGGCCTTCTTGTTGAAGACGACATGTTCGCGGCTGTGGATCACTTCCTGCTGGGTGAAGGCGCGGATTTCGCGCGCCAGCTTGTCAGGTACGCCATCGCGATGCGCCTTCACCGCTTCGATGAACATCGCCTCGCCGCGCGGGAAGGTAACCGACAGCGCGGTGTGGAACGCCGACGCGATCGGGTCGCCGTTCAGCCACCAGCGGCCTTGCTTGTCGTCGCGGCCAAAGCGCATGTCGCGTGGCGTGATCGACAGATCCTCGGGGGTCGGCGACTGGGAAAGACTGGACATATGGCTCATACCGTCGAAAAGGGTTGTTGGGGCCAGCAATAGGGTTTACTTACACATATGTCAATAGTGAAGAAGCGTTTGAGTCCCGAGGAAAGCCGTTCCGCGGCGCTCGAGGCCGCGCGCCATATCCTGATCGAGATGGGACCGGCGGCGGTGACGCTGAAGGCCGTCGCGGCGCGGATCGACCGCACCCACGCGAACCTCCTCCATCATTTCGGCAGCGCCGCGGGGCTGCAAAAGGCGCTTGCGGCCTATCAGGCTGAAACCGTGTGCGAAACGATCGGCAAGAAAATGGCCGAGTCGGCGCCCGGCGAGCGCAATGTGCGCGAGATCGTCGACCTCGCGTTCGACGCGTTCAACAGCGGCGGTGCCGGCGCGCTCGCGACGTGGATGGCAGCGACGGGCAATGACGATGCGCTCGACCCGATCGTCGATGCGATCCACCGGCTGATCGACGGCATGGCACCCGACGCCCACGAAAAGCGGCTGATGCACGAAGATACGCTCGCGCTGGTGCTGATGGCGCTCGGCGACGCGCAGCTCGGCGGGCCGATGGCCGAGGCCCTCGACCTGCCGCGCGACACGTCGCGGGTGCTCGCGACCGAATTGATCACGGGGCGCATCGCCAGGTTCTGGGCGGAGCACGGCGGCAAGCCGCAGGGCTAAGGGCTGGTAATTTTGTGTCGCGCACGCTAGGAGGCGCGGCAATCCATTCATTCCGTTCGCATCGAGCCCTTCGACTGCCTTGGCAGG
>NZ_DASWTD010000095.1:0-2495 GCF_036402335.1 Sphingopyxis sp.
AACAAAACCTGCAGGACAGCGGAGCCCGCCAGCGCGGGCAACATCATCGCGCCTTGAGCAACGGCGGAGTTATCCGACTCCGCTATTGCTAGTCATTCGCATTCCTTATAGGGGCGACTTCGGTCCGTCCTTACAGGGGAATCCAATCGTGCGTCGCGTTGCTCTTCGTTCGTCCTTGCTCGCCTGCGTGGCGCTTTCAGGCCAGTCGGCATTTGCCGAGACGACCGACGAGGCTGCCGACGCCACTGCAGGTACCATCGTGGTGACCGCGGCGCGCACCGCGCTTCCCGCCAATGCGCTGCCGCTGACGATCGATGTCATAGACCAGGAGACGCTTGCGCAGCAGGTCTCGATCAGCGGATCAGTAGTCGACGCTGTTTCGAACCTCACGCCCTCCTTCTCGCCGACCCGGCAGAAGCTCTCGGGCGCGGGCGAAACGCTGCGCGGCCGCTCGCCGCTCTATGCGATCAACGGCATTCCGCAATCGACCCCGATGCGCGACGGCAGCCGCGACGGCTTTACGATCGACGGCTTCTTCGTCGACCGCGTCGAGCTGATCTATGGCTCGAACGCACTTCAGGGGATCGGTGGCACCGGCGGCATCGTCAATCAGGTCACCGTCGGCGCGCCGAAGGAAGAGGGCATTTCGGGCCGCGTCCTGCTCCAGGGCACCTCCGACGACGGGTTCAGCAAGGACGGGCTCGGCGGCAAGATCGGCGGATTGTTCCAGTACAAGGCGGGCCGTTTCGACGCGACCTTTGGCGCGGCGTGGGAAAAGCGCGGCGCTTTCTACGACGGCGAGGGTCGCCGCATCGGCATCAACCTGACGCAGGGCGAGACGCAGGATTCGAAGGCGCTCTCGCTCTTCGCGCGCCTCGGCTACGAGCTGTCGCCGACCGCCCGGCTCGATCTGATCGCGAGCCGTTTCGAACTGAAGGGCGACGGCGATTATATCGCGCTGGCGGGCAACCGCACGCTCGGCACCCCGACGAGCGCGGTGCGCGGCTCGCCTCCGGGCAAGGCGGCGCAGAACCGCACCGAAAGCGTCGCGCTGTCGTTGACCGATACCGACCTTGGCGGCGGCAATTTCGTCAGCCAGATCTTCTTCAATCGCAGTCGCGACACCTTCGGCGGCGAGGTGGCGACGCAGGCGACCTTCCAGGATCCGGCGCTCGCGCCGGTCGGCACGCTGTTCGACCAGTCGCAGAACCGGTCGCGCAAGCTCGGCGCCAAGCTGAGCTATGAGCGCGCGGTCCCGGGTTTCGAGGATCTGACGCTCACGCTCGGCTTCGATGCGCTCGTCGACAAGACCGAACAGGCACTGATCGCCACGGGGCGCGTCTGGGTGCCGCCGAGCGATTTCCGCAGCCTTGCCCCGTTCGGACAGGCGAATTTGAAGCTGTTCGACGGGCTCGTCCGCCTCGCCGGCGGCGTGCGCTGGGAAAATGTGACGATCAAGATCGACGATTATCACACCCTCGCGTCGACCACCTTCCGCGCCTGCACGACGCCGCCCGCGGCGCCGGTCACGCCCTGCGGCCTCGCCAGCTATGGCGGCGTCGAAGTTACCGGCGCCAAGCCCAAATTCGACGATGTGCTGATCAACGGCGGCGTGATCGTCGAGCCGTGGGAGGGCATCCGCGCCTATGCGAGCTATGCCGAGGGCTTCACGGTCCCCGACATCGGGCGCATCACCCGCGCCGTAAGCGAGACCGGCTTCTCGGTGAATTCGATCGGCATCGATCCGATCATTTCGAACAATCGCGAAATCGGCGTTGAAGTGAAGCGCGGTCCGCTGGATGCGTCGGCCGCCTATTTCTGGTCGTCGAGCGACAAGGGCCAATTGCTCATCGCGGGCACCGACCGCAATTTCGACGTCCAGCGTCTGCGCGTCGAACTTCAAGGCTTCGAATTCAATCTCGGTGTCAAATTGCCGATCGACGGGCTCAAGCTCAACGCCGGCTATGCCCATATCAAGGGCAAGTTTGACAGCGACGCGTCGCGCGGCGCACCCGATGGTATCGTCGACACCGATCTCGACGGCGTCAACATCTCGCCCGACCGCCTGAACCTGTCGGCAAGCTATAACAAGGGGCCACTGTCGGCGCTGGTGCAGACGCAATTCTATCTGTCGCGCAGCTTCCACGCCGATCCCGGCAAGCCCGTGCCCGACCAGCGCAACAATTTCGGCGGCTACAACGTCACCGACGCGAGCATCCGTTACCAGACGGGCTTCGGCGGGCTGAGCCTGTCGGTCCAGAATCTGTTCGACAAATTCTACATCGACTATTCGAGCGACACGCGGCTGCCGAACGACAATCTCGCTTTCTTCGCGGGGCGCGGGCGGACGTTCACGCTCGGCTGGGATTACCGCTTCTAAATGATGAAACTGCTCGACACGCTGCACCGCTGGACGGGGGGCCTGATCGGCCTCGTGCTCGCGCTCATGGGCCTGTCCGGGACGATCCTGCTCTATGAGCATCTGTGGATCGGGG
>NZ_DASWTD010000096.1:0-4203 GCF_036402335.1 Sphingopyxis sp.
GCCGCTACCCCCGGACCAGCGCAGCGGCAGGCCGGTGAGCATCGTCGCGGCGGGCGCCTCTGCCGGCGCCGCTCCGGCACGGTAGAGGGCGGCGAGCAGCGCATGGCCTGCCCCGAACCAGCCGGCGACCAGCAACAGCCCGGCGAGCGAGGCCAGCAGCCGGGCGCGAGGGCGCCATCGAACGAGCGCATCAGCCGCAAAAGCGGCAACGGCCCCGACGATGGCGACAAGCAGCAATTGGAGCCATGCCGTCGATCCGGCGAGACGGAGCGCGAGCAGCGCCTGCGCGATCGCGAGAAACCCCAGCGTCAGCAAGGTCGCGCGTCGACGGTCGGTGGCCGGCGCGGCGCGCTGCCACCACGCGAGGACCAGCATCGGCGGCGCGACGAGCGGGATGGCAAGCGCGGGATCGATCCGGCCAAGCAGCGCCTGCCCGCCCGCAACCCAGCCCAGAACGATAATCGCAACGGCCGTTACAAGAGCGCGCAGCATCGGCCCGCGCAGCGCCGCGGTCACTGTTTCGACTGGCGCGCGCGCTGGAGAGTGGGATCGGGTTCGAGATCGGGCACGGTCGCGGATGACGGCGCCGCCTGCGGAACCTTTACCGATGTGGCCGAATTTTCATCCTTTGACGACGGCGAGACGGCCTGGACGCCCAGCTCTTCCAGCGGCGCACCGCTGCTGGCCTGTACGTCGCCTGGCATCTTGACTTCGGCCGCGGCAGTCGCGTCCGCAGCCGCATTTTCGCGCGCGCGCTCGCCGATCAGCCCTGCCATGCCGACGAGCAGCAACACCGTCAGCACCCCGGCGATGCCGATCTGGAGCCGCCGCATCGTGTCGTTGACGGGCAACGGGACAGGTTTTGCCTGCACCTTGGGCGCTGCACTATTGTCGATCCGCATGTCCCTCATGCCCATGTCCCGGCCCTCGCCGACGTCTCGGCCAGCCCTTTGCTCGCCAGCCATTCGGGGTTAAAGAGCGTCGAAAGATAGCGAAACCCGCTGTCGCACAGGATAGTTGCAATGCGCTTGCCCGGCCCCAGTTGGCGCGCGAGCGCCATCGCCCCCGCGACATTGATCCCCGACGACAGGCCGAGGCAGAGCCCCTCCTCGTCGAGCAGCTGGCGAACGATCGCGAGACCCTCGGCATCCGAAATGCGGAACTGGGTGTCGATCGGCGCACCGTCGAGGTTGGCGGTGATACGGTTCTGGCCGATCCCCTCGGCGACGCTGCTGCCTTCGGCCTTGAGTTCGCCGCACTGGTAATAGTTGAACAGCCCTGCACCGTGCGGATCGGTGAGCGCGACGACGATGTCGGCATTCTTTGCCTTCAACCCGAGCCCGGTCCCCGCGATCGTGCCGCCGGTGCCCGCGGCGCAGGTGAAACCATCGATGCGGCCATCCATCTGCGCCCAGATTTCCTCGGCGGTGCCGAAGATGTGCGATTTGCGGTTGGCGATATTGTCGAACTGGTTCGCCCAGATCGCATTTTCGGTTTCCTCGGCGATCCGGCGCGAGGTGTGGACGAAATGGCCGGGGTTGGCGAAGGGCGCGGGCGGAACGAGAACGAGTTCGGCGCCGAGCGCGCGGATCGTCGCCATCTTTTCGGCGCTCTGGTTGTCGGGCATGACGATGATCGTCTTGTAGCCGAGCGCGTTGCCGACGAGGGCGAGCCCGATACCGGTATTGCCCGCCGTCCCCTCGACGATCGTGCCGCCGGGCGCCAGGCTGCCGTTCGCTTCGGCATCGCGGACGATATAAAGTGCGGCGCGATCCTTCACCGAGCCGCCGGGGTTGGCATATTCGCACTTGCCCCAGATTTCGCAGCCGGTGGCTTCGCTCGGCCCCCTGAGCAGCACGAGCGGGGTGTTGCCGATGAGTTCGAGGCTGTTTGCAGCAATAGTCATGCGCATGATCTAGGGCGGCGCCCCGCCCCTCGCAAGACAGCTTCGCTTGGCCCGCCGATGATCGGCGTTTGTCGACCAACGGGCAACGAGGTCCGACGAACGACAGCCGCGGCGACCCTCGGGGGTTGTCATTGTAACAGTATATCATTACTGCCGCGCCGACAGGTCGCCACAAAACAGGACTTTCCCCTCATGCGTTTGCTTTGCTCTGCCGGTTTTACCTTAGCCCTTTTCCTCGCCGCGCCCGCCTTTGCGCAAGACAGCACAGCGGCAAGCAGCGACGACGATGTGCACGCCGGCGGACCGATCGTCGTCACCGCGCCCTATGTCCGCAGTCTCGACATCCTCGGCAATGTATCGGTGCTCGAGGGCGACGAACTGGCACGCGATATCCGCGGGCAGATCGGCGACACCCTCACGCGGCAGCCGGGTGTGTCGGCGACGAGCTTCTCCCCCGGCGCCTCGCGCCCCGTCCTGCGCGGCTTTTCGGGCGAACGCGTGCGTGTGCTGACCGACGGCATCGGATCGATCGACGCGTCGAACACCTCCGCCGACCATGCCGTCACCATCGATCCGCTGACGGTCGAACGCATCGAAATCCTGCGCGGACCCGCCGTGCTGCTGTTCGGCAGCCAGGCGATCGGCGGCGCGGTGAACATGTTCGATCGCCGCATCCCGAGAAAAGTGCCGGCCGACCATGTCCATGTCGACGCGATTGGCGGCTATGCGACCGCCGCCAACGACCGCAATATCGGCAGCTCGATCGATGTCGCGCTGAGCCCGCAGATCGTCGCGCATGTCGACGGCAGCTGGCGCAAGACGGGCGACACGCGTAGCGGCGGCTTTGTCTATGCCCCCGATATTCGCGGCGACCTGCTCCACCTTGCCGAACATGCGGTCGAGGACGGCCATGCCGACGAAGCGGCCGAACTGACGGCACAGGCAGGCAAGCGCGGCAAGATCGACAACACGCAAAGCGAAACCTGGACCGCCGGCGGCGGCATCTCGCTGATCAACGACGGCGGCCAGCTCGGCATTTCGATCGGCTATTTCGACACCAACTATGGCGTGCCCGACCGGCCGAACACCGCGCACGATCATGGCGGCGAGGAAGAAGAGGGCGGCCACGAGCATGGCGAAGGCCCCGTCACGATCGGCATGAAGCAGTGGCGCGCCGACCTGCGCGGCGAGGTCGAACTCGGTGACGGCTTCTTCGACAAGCTGCGTATCCGGGCGGGCTTTGCCGATTACAAGCACACCGAATTCGAGGGCGACGAAGTCGGCACCATCTTTACCAACCAGGGCGTCGAAGGCCGGATCGAGCTGGCGCAGAACGACCGTGGCGGCTGGCGCGGCGCAAGCGGCGTGCAATATAGCCACCGCGACTTCGACGCGGTCGGCGAAGAGGCGTTCGTACCGCGCAACCTCACCGACCAGTTCGCGCTCTTCACGTTGCAGGAATATACGGCCGGCCGGCTCGGGCTCGAAGCCGCGGCGCGCTATGAAAAGACCAGCGTGCGTGCGCAGACGGTGAACTTCGACCGCAGCTTCGACAGCTTCTCGGGTGCACTCGGCGCGACCTATGACGTCTTCGAAGGCGGGAAATTCGGCGTTTCGGTCTCGCGCGCGGTGCGCGCGCCGTCGGCCGAGGAATTGCTGTCGAACGGTCCGCACATCGCGACGCAGAGCTTCGAGCTGGGCGATCCGAACCTGAAGCGCGAATCCAACTGGGGTGCCGAAGCCTCGTTCAAGTTCAAGTCCGACGCGTTCAATCTCAGCCTGACCGGCTATTCGAACTGGTTCGACAATTTCATCTATTCGGCGGCAACCGGCGCCGAAGAAGACGAACTGCCCGTCTTCCAGTATTTCCAGCGCGATGCACGCGTCTATGGCTTCGAGGCCGAGGCGAGCGCGCGGCTGGCGCAGATCGGCGGGTTCAACATTGTCGGCGACGTGACTGCCGACATGACCCGTGCGAAGATCAAGAACGCAGGCCTCGACCGCAATGTCCCGCGTATCCCGCCGCTGCGCATCCTCGGCGGGCTCGAAGCGCAGGGCGAGCGCGTCGATGCACGCGTCGAGGTCGAATGGACCGACGACCAGACGCGCACCGCACAGTTCGAGACGCCGACCGACGGCTTCACGCTCGTCAACGCCTCGATCAGCTGGCGCCCGCTTCCCGATACGAAGAATCTGACGCTCAGCCTGTCGGCGAACAACATCTTCGACGTCGAGGCACGCCGTCACGCGAGCTTTACCAAGGATTATGTGCCGCTCGCCGGCCGCGACTTCCGCCT
>NZ_DASWTD010000097.1:0-8743 GCF_036402335.1 Sphingopyxis sp.
ATTCGCTTCGCGAACGGTCCCCCTCCCCATCGCTTCGCGACAGGGAGGATATTATAAGAAGCCCGAAAGGATCCTCCCCCATGGCGCTCGATGCGCTCGACACCGGCTTTGCGCTCCGCCTCGGCGGGCAAGTGATCCTGACGCACGGCGACAGCGCACCCTGTTTCTTCGTCGGGCGCGGGGTGCCGCATGTCCATTCGAAGCTCGGCCATTTCGACGTTTCGCAAGAGGTGATCGAGCGGATCGCGCTGGCGCATGTCGAGGTTGCAGGAAATGTCGCGCGTTTCGCCGAGGCGGCGGGGAAACCGTGGTTGCTCGAAGCGGTGGTTTCAGGCGATGGCGACAATGCGGTGATCGCGCTGACAGCGCTCGACGCGACGCTCAACCGACTGTGGCTCCGCGTACCCGCCGACGCAGGCGAGCATGTGTGGGGCGGCGGCGAGCAATTCTCTTACTTCGACCTCCGCGGGCGGCACTTCCCGCTCTGGTCGAGCGAGCCCGGGGTCGGGCGCGATCCCTCGTCGGAGCTGTTCCGGCAGGTCGAGGCGCACCGCACGGGGGGCGGCGGCAGCTATGCGCACACCAATTATCCGCAGCCGACCTATGTGAGTTCGCGGCGCTATGCGCTGCACGTCGACAGCTTTGCCTATGCAGCGTTCGATTTCCGCAATGCGGATTATCACGAGGTCGAGGTGTGGGAGATTCCCGCGAGGATCGAGCTGTGGGCGCGGCCGCATTTCACCGAATTGGTGTCGGCGCTGTCGGATCGTTTCGGCCGCCAGCCGCCGCTGCCAGAATGGCTGCTCAAGGGCGCCGTCATCGGACTGAAGGACGGCGATAACAGTTTTGCGCGATTGAAGGCCTATGAGGACGCCGGGGTCGCGGTGTCGGGACTCTGGTGCGAGGATTGGGTGGGCCTCAGGATCACCAGCTTCGGCAACCGGCTGTTCTGGGACTGGCAGTGGAATGCGGAGCGCTATCCCGAATTGCCGGCGCGGATCGCCGAGCTCAACGAGCGCGGCATTCGGTTTCTCGGTTATGTGAATCCCTATCTGGCGGTCGACGGGCCGCTCTATGCCGAAGCTGCGGCGCAGGGATTCATGGTGATGCGCCCTGACAGGGACGAACCCTATATCATTGATTTCGGTGAGTTCGATTGCGGACATGTCGACTTCACCAATCCGGCAGCGGCGGCGTGGTTCGCCGATACGATCATCGGCGAGAAGATGATCGATTTCGGGCTGTCGGGCTGGATGGCCGATTTCGGCGAATATCTGCCCGTCGATGTGCGGCTGGCGAATGGCGAGAGCGGAATGACGGCGCACAACCGCTGGCCGGCGCTGTGGGGCGCGGTCAATGCGAAGGGCATCGCCGGACGCGGGCAGACGGGCGAAATGATGGTATTCATGCGATCGGGCGCCGCGGGCGTTCAGCGCCATTGCCCGATGCTGTGGGCGGGCGACCAGGCGGTCGATTTTTCGCGCCACGACGGGATCGGCACGGTGATCTGCGCCGCGCTGTCGGCGGGGATGCTGGGTAACGCGCACCATCACAGCGATTGCGGCGGCTATACGAGCCTGTTCGACACGACGCGCGATACCGAACTGGCGATGCGCTGGGCCGAAATGTCGGCGTTCACCTCGATGATCCGCACGCACGAGGGCAACCGGCCGCGGCAGAATGTGCAATATGACGACGATCCCGAACTGCTCGCGCATTTTGCGAAGATGACGCGGATCTATGCGCATCTGGCGCCGTATTTGCGGCGGTTGTCGCAGGAGGCTTCGGAGACGGGGTTGCCGGTGCAGCGGCCGCTTTTCCTTCATTTCGAAGACGATCCGGAGACCTATGCGATCCAGACGAGCTACCTGCTGGGCCCCGATCTTCTCGTCGCGCCGGTGATCGCTGCGGGGAAGCGCGAGTGGACGACCTACCTGCCCGCCGGCGCCGAGTGGGCACATGTCTGGTCGGGCAAGACCTACGCAGGGGGAGCGGACGTGACCGTTGCGGCGCCGTTCGGGCAGCCGCCAGTGTTTTATCGCGCGGGGTCCGCCGATAGCGCGCTGTTCGACAGGATCGTCTCGGCCTGAGCAACCTCCTTCAGCACCGTAACGAAGGCCGCCACGAGCGCGCTGCGGCTGCGGTTGCGGAGGAGATGGATGGCGTCGCGGGTGACTTCGGACGGCGGGAGCGCGATCATCGCGAGGCCGCTGCGTATCGCGAGCCGCTCTGGCACAACGGTGATCGCACGGCCGCTCGCCGCCATGTCGAGGCAGGCGGCGGTGGAATCGAGTTCGTAATCGGGGAACTGCCCCGCGGCGACGCGAGCGCGGAGCGCGCGGGGGAAATTGCTGCCCGGCGCAGGACGCGGGAGCGCCCAGGCGAAGTCGGCGCTGTCGCCCTCTCCTTTCGCAAGCGGATGGCCCGGCGCACAGACGAGCATCAGCGGCTCGGGCGGCAGCGGGATGCACAGCACCTCGTCGGCATGGCCCGACGACGCGAATTTCGCGCGGTTGCACACGACGAGATCGAGGCGGCGGTCGACGAGCGTTTCGAGCAATTGTTCGGACGGGCCGCCGGTAACGGTGACGCGGACGCCCGGATGCATTTCGGCAAAGCGCGCGATCGCTTCGGTGAGCAGGGGTTGCAGCGGATAGGGGCCGCTGCCGACCGCGACGGTGCCGCCGCTCGGCTGGCCGAGGCCGCGCGCCTCCTGTTCAAGGTTCGCCGACGCCGCAATGACGTCGCGCGCCGACCGGATCAGCCGGTCGGCATCGCTGGTGGGGCGGACATAATGGGTGGTGCGGTCGAAGAGGGTGGCGCCCAGTTCCTCCTCGAGCTTCTGGATCGAACGGGTGAGCGCCGATTGGGTGAGGCCGAGTTCGTCGGCTGCGCGCGCATAGCTGGCGAGACGGTAGAGCGTGTCGAAATGGCGGAGGCGGCGGAGGTTCATGGCGCGCACCATATCATTCCCATTATGCAATACCAATGGCGCTGTGATGCGCTTAGCGTGAATCTATGAGCAGCACCCAACTCGATGCGCGGACGCGGCGGCAGGTCTTTGCCGAACTGGAATCGCGGACGTTCGACCTTGCAGTGATCGGCGGCGGGATCACCGGCGCGGGGATCGCGCGCGATGCGGCGATGCGCGGGCTGTCGGTCGCGCTGGTCGAGGCGCGCGACTATGCGAGCGGGACGAGCAGCCGGTCGTCGAAGATGATCCACGGCGGCCTCCGCTATCTGGCGCAGGGTGACATTGCGCTGGTCAAGGAAGCGGCGTCGGAGCGGCAGATATTGCGGCGGATCGCGCCGCATCTGGCGCGGCTGTCGCCCTTTCTGATCCCGACCACCAACATGGCGATGACCGCAAAGCTGCGGACGGGGCTCTGGACCTTCGAGAAATTGGGCGACGTGCCCGAGGCCGATAAGCATGAGGTGATCGGGCTGGCGGAACTGCGACGGCGCGAGCCGCTGATGCGCACCGACAGGCTCAATGGCGCGGTGCTGTACCCCGAATTCCTGACCGACGATGCGCGGCTGGTGCTCGCCAATATCCGCAGCGCACAGGGCGCGGGGGCGGTGGTGGTCAATCATGCCGCGGCGTCCGAACTGACGGGCGACGGGCTGGTGGCGACCTCGACGCTGGATGACGGGCTGGGCGCCCGGATCAAGGCGAAGCTGGTGGTGAACGCCGCGGGCGCATGGGTCGACACGGTACGCGGGCTGGAGGCTGGCGAAGGCGACGTGCGCATGTCGCTGAGCCGCGGCATCCATCTGGTGCTGCCGCGCGAGCGACTACCGATCAATGCGACCATCATCATCCGCGCGCCGGACAAGCGCAGCATCTTTGCGGTGCCGCGTGGAGCTTTCACCTATATCGGGACGACCGACGTGTTTCACGATGGCGCCGATTACTGGCCCGCGCCGACGCGGGGCGACATCGATTATCTGCTGCGCGCGACCGAGGCGGCGCTGCGCATCGACCCGATCCGCGATGGCGAGATCGTCTCGCTCTGGTCGGGGGTGCGGCCCCTGATCGCGCAGCCAGGGAAGAAGGCCAACGAGGTGTCGCGCAAGGACGAGATATGGACATCGCCAAGCGGGCTGGTGTCGATCGCGGGGGGCAAGCTCAGCGCCTATCGCGCGATGGCCGAGCGCGTCGTCGATCTGGTTGTCGAGCGGCTGGGGGCCATCGCCCTGCCCTGTTCGACCGCTGACGCACCGCTGCCCGGCGGGTCGCGGACGCTGCGGCTGGACGGGCTCGATCCGCTGGCTGCCGAGCGGCTGGCGGGGCTCTATGGCGACGAAGCGAACGAGATCATCATTGCGGGCGGCGATGTCGCCGCGGAGGCCGCACGCGCGGTGACGCATGAGGGCGCCGCGACGCTCGAGGATTATTGGGTGCGCCGCAGCGCGCGCGCCTGGTTCGATGAGGATGCCGGCCTGGCCGCGCTGGTGCCCGCTGCCGAAGCGATGGGCGCGCTGCTCGGCTGGGATGACGCCATGACGGCTGCGCAGATCGCGCATTGCCACCGAATCAATGATGAGAACCGCAGGCTTTTGGGAGAGTGAGATGAGTTCGATTGCCGAAGCCCTTGCCAATGCCATCGGCGCCGACCGCGTCGCGAGCGACGCCGAGGCGCTGAACGCCCGTCGCTACGATCAGTGGGCGGTCAAGCATCTGCGCGACTGGCGCGGCGAAGCGGTCCCTGCACCGGGATGCGTCGTGCGGCCGCAGTCGGTCGAGGATGTGCAGAAGATCGTGAAATTTGCTGCCGAGCGCGGCGTGCCGCTGATCCCCTATGGCCTTGGCAGCGGGGTTTGCGGCGGAATCGAGCCGACACCCGACGCGATCCTGCTCGACATGAGCGGCATGAACCGCGTGCGGTATATCGACAGCGACGATCTGCTCGCGAGCTTCGATGCGGGGCTGAACGGCATGCAGGCCGAGGAAGCCGTCGCGGCGCACGGGCTGACGATCGGGCACTGGCCGCAGTCGATCGCGATCAGCAGCGTCGGCGGCTGGGTGTCGACGCGCGCCTCGGGGCAGTTCTCGACCGCTTATGGCAATATCGAGGACATTATCCATTCGATCGAGGCGGTGCTGCCGAACGGCGAGCTGGTGACGCTGGGCAAGGCCGTGCGCGCGGCGGCGGGGCCCGATCTGCGCCACCTGCTGATGGGCGCCGAGGGGGTGATGGGCGTGATCACGGGCGTGACCTTTTCGCTGCGCGCCAAGGCGCCGCACCGCGATTACAGCATCTTCTATGCGAACGACATGCGCGCCGGATTCGAGGCGCAGCGGCAGATCGTGCGCGCCGACTGGCGCCCGCCGGTGATGCGCCAATATGACGGGCGCGAGGTGCGGCGCTTGTTCCGCGACTATGAGCGCGACGGCAAGGCGATGTTGCTGATGGTGCATGAGGGGCCGAAAAGCCGCGTCGATGCCGAGTTGGCGGCGATGCACGAGATTTGTGCGAGCGCGGGGCTCGAAGCGGGCGATCCGATGGCGGCGAAGCAATGGATCGAAAAGCGCAACCATGTGCCGAGCTGGCGCGACATGTTCGAGCGCGGCTATGTCGCCGACACGGTCGAGATTTCGGGGCGCTGGAGCGAGATCGGCGCGATCTATGACGACAGCATCGCCGCGCTCAATGAAATTCCGGGCGTGATCAACGCGTCGGCGCACAGCAGTCATGTCTATCGGTCGGGCATCAACCTCTATTTCAGTTTCGCCGCGACCTTCGAGGACAGCGCGAAGATGGAGCCCGCCTATTTCGCCGGGTGGCGCGCGATCATGGAAGCGACCGCGAAGCATGGCGGCGGGGTCGCGCACCATCATGGCGCGGGGCGGCTGCGCAAGCCGTATCTGCACCACGACCTCGGCGAGAGCGGCGTTGCCTTGCTGCGGCGCGTGAAAGATGCTCTCGATCCGGAGGGGATCATGAACCCGGGCAATCTGATACCCGATGTCTGACCCCCTCGTCATTGCGAGCGAAGCGAAGCAATCCAGAGCGGTTTACGCCTACTCTGGATTGCCGCGTCGCTTCGCTCCTCGCAATGACGATGCCCGCAATTTCCAATGACAACGCGCGTTCACCTCCTCCTCGCACTCGACGCCGGCACCACCGGCGCCCGCGCCATGCTGGTCGATCCGGCAGGCGCGGTGCTGGGCGTCGACAAAAGGCCGATCGCGAGCCAATTCCCCGCGCCCGGACTGGTCGAGCAGGATGCTGCCGAAGTCTGGACCATCTGCCGCGCGGTGATCGACGGGGCGCTGGCGGCTGCCGGACGCAGCATCGCCGATGTCGCGGCGATCGGCGTGACGACGCAGCGCGCGAGCATCGTCCTGTGGGACCGCGCCACCGGCGAGCCCGTCGCGCCGATGCTGGTGTGGAGCGATCTGCGCGGGATCGACGAATATAAGAAGCTGCGCGCGGCGGGATTCACCGGCTGGCCGCAGGTGCCGTCGGCGAAATTGCCCGCGGCGATCGCGCTTTCCGGGCGCGATCCCGCGGGGCTGCAATGGGGAACACTCGATAGCTGGCTGATCTACAAGCTAAGCGGCGCGCATGTCACCGATGCCTCGGCGGCGTGGCTGACGGGCTATTATGATTATGCGACCGGCGCCGGATGGGATGCGGCGTTGCTCGCGCACCAGAAGCTGCCCGCGGCGATGTTTCCGGCGCAGGTCGAAAGCTGGGGCGCGATTGCGGAGAGCGATCCGGCTGTGCTTGGCGCGCGGGTACCGATCACCGCGCTGATTGCCGACCAAGCGGCCGCGATGGTCGCGCATGGCGCGCTGGGTCGCGGCGACTGGAAGGCGACCTATGGCACGTCGGGGGTGCTGATGGCGGGAACGGGCGAGGCGCCCGAGACGATCCACAGCAGCATGCCCGCCGAAGCGCTGGCCTTCGCGGGCCGCAAGCCGCGCTTCTGCGTCGAGGGGATGGTGATCACGACCGGGTCGATGATCGAGTGGCTGTGCGGGGGGCTGGGATTGTTCGCGTCACCCGCGGCGATGGAGGCGGCGGCAGCTTCGGTGAGCGATACCGGGAAGGTCGTGGTGCGGCCGTCGCTTGCGGGCATGGGCGCGCCACACGGCAAGTTCGAGGCGCGCGGGCTGATTGCGGGGCTGAGCTTTGCCGATGGTCCGGGGCAGGTCGCGCGGGCGGCGTTGCAGGGCATCGCGTTCCGATTTCGCGAGATCGCCGACGTGATTGCCGACGCCTTGCCGGTGCCCGAGGCGCTGCCCGTCGCGGGCGGGCTGTCGGCGAGCGATACGCTGATGCAGTTGCAGGCCGACGCGCTCCAGCGGCCCGTGCGGCGCCATGCGGTGCGCGAGGCGAGCGCCTATGGCGCGGCGCTGGCGGCGGGCATGGGCGCAGGGCTGTTTGGCGAGGGAGATCTGAAGCGGCTCGCGCGTTACGATGCGGAGTTTCTGCCGAAGGTGTCGTGCGATGAGGCCGATGGAGCGTTTGCACGCTGGCGGGATGCGGTGGCGGTGTGAGAAACCAAAAGCCCCGTCATTGCGAGCGAAGCGAAGCAATCCAGAGTGTGACAAGCCGCTCTGGATTGCTTCGCTTCGCTCGCAATGACGAAGTGCTTATGCACCCCTCGCCTCCACTAAGACGAACCCGCCACCTCGCACCACAGCCCGCGCACGATATCGCGCATGCGCTGCGCCTCATCCCAGCGGTTCGTCAGTTCGCTGCCGTCCGGCGCGGTGATCGCGTACGGAGGAGGCCCGAGTTCGCACATGAAGGTCAGCGCGTCGCTCTCGCGCGCCTGTTCGAGCCAGAGTTCGAAACCGCGGCGCCACCAGGCGATATGCTGGTCGAGCCAGCCTTGGTGCTGCGGGGCACTCAGCGCAACCTGTACCTGATGCGTCGTCGAGATGCGACCGTGGAAATTGTGGCTGCCCTGCAGGATCGTCTCGATCGCCGCGAGCTGGTCGGGGCGGAGCGGCAGTTCCATCTCGCCCGCCACCGGATAGTGCGAAAGGTCGGCGGTGAGCGGCAGGCCGGGGCGCTCTTCGAGCAATTGCAACGTGAAGAGCAGGTCGTTGGTGAGGCGGCCGCGGTGCGTTTCGAACCAGACGGGGAGCGGCGCGTCCTTCGCCGCCGCGACGAGGCTGTCGATCAGGCGCAGCGCGGCGCGGAAGTCGGCGGTCGGGCCGGCGATCTGGACGTTGAGGTGATGCGCGCCGAGCCGCTGCGCCTCGCCGATCCAGTGCGTGAGCTGGCTCGCGTCATGGACGAGCACCTGTCCCTCCCATGCGAGGCCGCGCGGGTTCATCACGCGCGCGACGCCGTCGGTGCGCGCGATCCGGGCAAGGTTGACGCCGACGCCGTCGAAGCCCGCGGCGACGACCTCATTCAACGCTTCGTCGAGGCGGTTTTCGATGTCGAAACCGGGGCATTTGTCGAGGCCCCAGACCGATTGAAGAACGAGCAATTCGGGCAATGGCTTCCCTTTCAGACAACGCTGTCATATCGTGTCGGGGGCGGGAGTCAATTGGCCTTCGCAGGAACGGAAAAACCCTCGTCATGCCGGGCTTGACCCGGCATCCCGCTTATTTCCTCAACGGATGAAGCGGGACCCCGGATCAAGTCCGGGGTGACGAAATAAGAGATAATGATGAGAGGATGAGATGAAAACCGAAGCCCCCGCCCCGCCCCTCATATCGCCGATGTCGCCGGCCTACCGCCGCTATGCGCTGACGGTGCTGCTGATCATCTAT
>NZ_DASWTD010000098.1:0-3902 GCF_036402335.1 Sphingopyxis sp.
GCTTCGTGACGAAGCGCGATGCCGAGCAGGTATCGGCGACCGCGGTCGGCGCGGCATCGGCGGCGCAGCGTTCGCGCGCCGACCTTGGCGCGAGCGTCGAGGCGGCGGCGGTGACGCGTGCCAAGGGGCCGATCCTCGCGGCGCAGGTCAAGGCGGCCGAGGCCGAAGCGGCAAAGGCGCGCGCCGCGCTGGCACTGGCAAAGCTCGATCGCGGCCATACGCTCGTCGCCGCGCCGATCGATGGCGTGGTCGGCAACCGGCGTATCCAGGTCGGCGACTATGTCCAGCCCGGCTCGCGGCTGCTCTCGGTCGTGCCGGTGAAGTCGATCTATGTCATTGCCAATTTCAAGGAAACGCAGACGCGCGCGATGCGCCCGGGCCAAAAGGCCGACGTCTATGTCGATGCACTGGGCGAGACGCTGCACGGCACGGTCGAAAGCCTTGCGCCGGGGTCGGGGAGCGAATTCACCTTGCTGCCCTTCGAGCCCGGATCGGGCAATTTCACGAAGATCGTCCAGCGCGTCGGGGTGCGCATCAGGCTCGATCGGGGGCAGGCGGCGCTCGCCGAACTCAGACCCGGATTGTCGGTGACGGCGAAAGTCCGGCTCCGCGGCTGATCGCCGTCCGCGCGCGTTTCGCCGCATTCAATGTTAACAATGTAAATTTCTGCTTGACCCCGGCGCTTGCTATCGTCAATGTTTACGTCGATAACATTGAGTCGGAAAGGTACAGTCAGATGAAAACCCTGCTCTATGCCATCGGGCCGATGCTGTTCGACTCGCTCGGCATTATCGTCTTTGCAGTGCTGCTCGTTGCCGGCGCGGGCATCGTTCCCGCGACGATCGCGGGCACAGCCGTTGCGGTTGCTGTCGTCGGCTATGAACTGGCGCGCGGCAAGAAAGTTGCGGCGCTGCAGTGGATCAGCCTTGCGTCGGTGCTCTTCACCGCCGCGGCGACGCTTTTTACCGGCGACCCGCGTTTCGTGATGGCCAAGCCGACGATCGTCTATCTGATCGTGGGCAGCGTGATGCTGCGCAAGGGATGGCTCAATCGCTACATCCCGCCCGAACAGCTTGCGATCGTCGGCGATGTCATGGACCGGTTCGGCATGATCTGGGCCGCGCTGATGTTCGCGAGCGCAGCGTTGAACCTCGTCATCGCGCTCTTCTTCACCGCATGGTGGCCGCTGTTCATCGGGATTTTCCCGCTCGCGTCGAAATTCGGCCTGTTCGCGGTCCACATCGCGGTGGTGCATTTCATCACGCAGGCACGGCTGCGCCGCCGCGCGGGCGGATTGCAGCCGTTGGCGGCGGAATAGAAGGGGCGTGTTCCCCGGCGAATGCCGGGGCCCGAAAAATGTAGCGCGGCAGTTCGTGGGCCCCCGCTTTCGCCGGGGATCACAATCGACGCGAGCCCCTATTACTCGGCGTCGAGCCCGTAGGCGGTGTGGAGGACGCGCACCGCCAGTTCGGTTTCATCCTCGTCGATCAGCACGCTGACCTTGATCTCGCTGGTCGAGATCGCCTGGATGTTGATGCCGCGGTCGGCCAATGCGCGGAACATCGTGCTGGCGACCCCCGCGTGGCTCTTCATGCCGACGCCGACGACGCTGATCTTCGCGACCTTGTCATCGCTGATGATGCGGTTGAAGCCGATCTTGTCCTTCGACCCTTCGAGCAGGTCGATCGAGCGCAGCAGGTCGGTGGCGGGAACGGTGAAGGTCACGTCGGTCTCGCCCTTTTCGCGGCCGACATTCTGGATGATCATGTCGACGTTGATCCCGGCGGCGGCGAGCGGGCCGAAGATGTTGGCGACCGCACCCGGCTTGTCGGGCACGCGCGTGACGATGACCTTGGCTTCATTCTTGTCGTGGGCGATGCCGGTGATCAGCTGCCGTTCCATCTGATGTTCCTCTATTTCCTCGTCGCTGACGATCATCGTGCCGGTGGCGGGGGCTTCGTCGCCCTCGACGAAACTCGAGAGGACCTGCACGCGCACGCCCTCTTTCATCGCGAGCCCGACCGAACGCGTCTGGAGCACTTTCGCGCCGACGCTCGCGAGCTCGAGCATTTCCTCATAGGTCACATAGTCGAGCTTGCGCGCGCGTGCGACGATGCGCGGGTCGGTCGTGTAGACCCCGTCGACGTCGGTGTAGATGTCACAGCGGTCGGCCTTGAGCGCCGCGGCCACCGCGACGGCGCTTGTGTCCGACCCGCCGCGGCCGAGTGTCGAGACGCGGCCATCGTCCATCAGGCCCTGAAAGCCCGGGATAACGGCGACCTCGCCCTTCGCCATCGCCGTGGCGAGCGCGCCGGTGTCGATATCGGCGATGCGCGCACGGGCGTGCGCCTCTTCGGTCCGGATCGGGAGCTGCCAGCCGAGCCAGCTGCGCGCCGGGGTGCCCATCGCCTGCAAGGTCAGTGCGAGCAGGCCCGAGGTGATCTGTTCGCCCGCGGCAACGACGACGTCATATTCGGCGGGGTCGTAACGCGGGTTCGCCTCGCGGCAGAAATTGACGAGGCGGTCGGTCTCGCCCGCCATTGCCGAGACGACGACGGCGACCTCGTTACCCAGTCCGACTTCGCGCGCCACGAGTTTCGCGACGGTGCGAATCCGCTCGGTGCCCGCCATCGACGTGCCCCCGAATTTCATCACGATCCGCGCCATCTCGCCCCGCTTTCCTGAATCTGGTTTCGACCGCAACTTTTCCAAGCATTTCTGCGGCGCTCGCGTCGTTAGGCAAGGGGGAGAGGGATGGCAAGACCGGCATCGTATGCGCGGGATAGAATTTCTTGCATGGCGCGAGCCGCGGTGCCACATCGCGGGGCATGAGTGCCGCCACGATCAACCCGCACGAAGCCGCCCATTTCGGCGCGCTCGCCGCCGACTGGTGGGATCCGCACGGGTCTTCAGCGATGCTGCACAAGCTCAATCCGGTGCGGCTTGCCTATATCCGCGAACAGATCGACGCGCATTGGCACGTCGATGCGCGTGAGCGTTATGCGCTCGCAGGGCGCAGCGCGATCGATGTTGGTTGCGGTGCGGGGCTGCTCGCCGAACCGCTTGCGCGAATGGGCGCCAAAGTTACCGGCGTCGATGCCGCGCCTGAGAATATTGCCGCGGCGCGCGAACATGCGGCGGGGCAGGGGCTGGCGATCAGCTATTTTGCCGGCGAACTTTCCGCGCTGCCGCCCGCGACCTTCGACCTCGTCACCTCGATGGAGGTCGTCGAACATGTCACCGATCCCGCCGCGTTCATCGGCGAACTCGCGGCGCGCCTTGCGCCCGGCGGGCTGATGATCCTGTCGACGCCGAACCGGACGGCGCTGTCGAAGCTGCTGCTGGTCGAGGCGGCCGAGCGGATCGGCGCGGTGCCGCGCGGGACGCACGACTGGGACCAGTTCCTGAAGCCCGACGAACTCACCAAGCTGCTCGAAGGCGCCGGGCTGGAGGTCATCGACCGTGCCGGCCTGTCGCCGTCGCCCGCCAAGGGCTTCAAGCTCGGCGGCAGCGAGGCGCTCAACTATCTGATCGCCGCGCGGTGGCCGGGCTGACCCGCGACCCGCGCGTCGACGCCTATATCGCGAAGGCGCAGCCCTTTGCGGAGCCGATCCTGACCCATTTGCGCGAACTGGTGCATCGGTACGCGCCGGGCTGCGAAGAGACGCTGAAATGGGGCGTGCCGCATTTCGTGCTCGGCGGACAGAATCTGGCGGGCATGGCGGCGTTCAAGGATCATGCAACCTTCGGTTTCTGGCGTGACGAGGAGGTCACGGGTTCGCCGCGCAACAAGGGCGCGATGGGCAGCATGGGGCGGCTGGCGTCGCTGACCGACCTGCCGGACGACACGCAGATGGCGGAGTGGATCGTCAAGGCGGCGGCGCTGTGCGCCGAAGGCAAGC
>NZ_DASWTD010000099.1:0-8133 GCF_036402335.1 Sphingopyxis sp.
GATGCGCATCGAGGATGCGCTGACCAAGGAACAGATTCTCGAGCTTTATCTGAACGAAATCCCGCTCGGTCGGCGCAGTTTCGGGGTGCAGGCCGCGAGCCGCGCCTATTTCGACAAGGATGTCGACCAGCTGCGCGACTATGAACCGCCGCTGCCGACGATGGTTCGCGATGCCGAGGGCAAGCCGGTGCACAGCTACGCCCGCGAACGGCGCGTCCAGCTCGAATATAGCGAGTATCCGCAACTTCTGGTCCGCGCCTATCTGGCGGCGGAGGACCGCACCTTCTTCAGCCATGGCGGCATCGACTATCCGGGCATCGTCAGCGCGATCGTCACCAACCTTTCGAACAGCGGGCGCCCGATCGGTGCCTCGACGATCACGCAGCAAGTCGCGAAGAACCTGCTGCTCACCAACGAGGTCAGCTACACGCGCAAGATCCGCGAGGCGATCCTCGCGATGCGCATCGAAGATGCGCTGACCAAGGAACAGATCCTCGAACTCTACCTCAACGAAATCCCGCTCGGCCGCCGCAGCTTCGGCGTCCAGGCCGCGAGCCGCGCCTATTTCGACAAGGACGTCGACCAGCTCCAGCTCCATGAAATGGCGTTTCTCGCGATCCTGCCCAAGGCGCCCGAAACCTATGGCCGCGCGCGCAACGCCGACAAGGCGATGGGCCGGCGCAATTTTGTTTTGAACGAAATGCAGCGCAACGGCTGGATCACCACGGCGCAGCGCGATGCGGCAAAGGCGATGCCGCTTGGCCTCACCGACACCGGAAACCGCGCGATCGCGCAGGTCGGTGGCTATTATATGGAAGAGGTCCGTCGCCAGTTGATCGCCGAATTCGGCGAAACCGCCGACAAAGGCCCGCACAGCGTCTACGCCGGTGGCCTTTGGGTGCGCACCGCCTATAATGACAAGATGCAGGCTGCCGCCGCCAATGCGCTCCGCCGCGGCCTTCTCCGCTACGATGCCGGCAAGGGCTGGTCGGGCCCGATCGCGACGATCGAGGCCGACGACCAGTGGGCCAGCCGCCTCGCGTCGAGCTTCATCGGCATCGATTACGACGGCTGGCGCATCGCAGCCGTCGTCTCCAAATCGCCCGGCGCCGCGCAGATCGGCTTTGCCGACGGGTCGACCGGCACGCTGCCTGCGGGCGCCGCGACTTTGATATATCGCAAGACCGGCGGCAGCGCCTTCTCGGCGATGCGCCCGGGCGACCTGATCGCGGTCAAGTCGACCGGCGGCAACAGTTATGCGCTACGGAACATTCCCGAGGTGTCGGGCGGCTTCATGGCCGAAAGCCCGCATTCGGGACGCATCTATGCGATGCAGGGCGGTTTCGACGTCCGCCTGTCGCCGTTCAACCGCGCGACGCAGGCCGAACGCCAGCCGGGTTCGACGATCAAACCCTTCGTCTATGCCGCCGCGCTCGACAATGGCATGACCCCCGCGACGATGATCGTCGATGGACCCTTCTGTGTTTATCAGGGCGCGAGCCTCGGCAACAAATGCTTCCGCAACTTTGGCAATTCGGGGGGCAGCGGCGAACATACGATGCGCTGGGGCCTCGAACAGTCGCGCAACCTGATGACGGTCCGTACCGCGAGCCAGGTCGGGATGGAGCCGATCGTCGAGATGATCCAGACGATGGGCATCGGCAAGCACGAACCCTATCTCTCGACCGCGCTCGGCGCGGGGTCGACGACGGTCGAGAAGATGACCAACGCCTTTGCAATGCTGGCAAACCACGGCCGCGAACTGAAACCGCGCGTGATCGACTATGCGCAGGATCGCCGTGGCAAGGTGATTTTCCCGGCGAACTGGAAGCCCTGCGAAGGCTGCAACAAAAAGGATTGGGACGGCCGGCCGATGCCGCGCTTCGCCAGGTCGGGCAAGCAGCTGATGGATCCGATGACCGCCTATCAGGTCGTCCATATGCTCGAAGGCGTCGTCCAGCGCGGCACCGCGGTGCGCCTGCGCGATCTCGGCGTGCCCTTGTTCGGCAAGACAGGCACGACCTCGGGCCCCAAGGATGCGTGGTTCGTCGGCGGGACGCCGGATGTCGTCGCCGGGGTCTATATCGGTTTCGACCAGCCGCGGAACATGGGCGGCTATGTCCAGGGCGGCAGCATGGCCGCGCCGATCTTCAAGCAATTTTTCGAAGAGTCGCTCGCCGACAGCCAGCCCATTCCGTTTGCCGCGCCCAAGGGCGTGCGGATGGTACGGATCGATCGCCAGTCGGGCCGCCGCGTCTATGGCAGCTGGCCGGGCAGCGATCCCAAGGCGTCGATCATCTGGGAAGCCTTCAAGCCCGAAAGCGAACCGCGCCGGACGATCCGCGAAGAAGAAATCAAGCCGATCAAGACGCCGAGGCGGCAGGCCGCACCGACCCAGAAGGGCCGGTCGGGACGCACCGACAGCGACTTCCTCGACGACCGCGGCGGCATCATCTGACGCTGCGCACCGCCTTCCCCTGCGGCTCATGAGGCCGTAAGGGCGGGATCAACATATTTCAGGAGCAAGGACATGCGCGCCGAAGCGCAGGATCATATCGACAAGATTGGCGCCGCGCTGGCGCTGCTGCGGCGTTTCCTCGACTGGGACCGCGCGGTGCGGCGGCTCGACGAACTCAACGCGAAGGTCGAGGACCCGACCCTGTGGAACGATGCCAAGGCGGCGCAGGAAGTCATGCGCGAACGCCGCCGGCTCGACGAGGCGATCGCCGCGACGCGCGCGATCGAAACCGAATGCGCCGATACTGCCGAACTGATCGAGCTTGCCGAAATGGAAGGCGACGAGGCGATGGTCGACGAGGCGATCGCCAGCCTTGCGACGCTCGCTGCACGTGCCGAGGAAGACAAGATCAAGGCGCTGCTCGCGGGCGAGGCTGACGCCAACGACTGCTACATCGAAGTCCATGCCGGCGCCGGCGGCACCGAAAGCCAGGACTGGGCCGAAATGCTCCAGCGCATGTACAGCCGCTGGGCCGAAAAGCGTCGGATGAAGGTCGAACTCGTCGAATATCAGGCGGGCGAACAAGCGGGCATCAAATCGGCGACGATGCTGGTGAAGGGCGAAAATGCCTATGGCTATGCCAAGACCGAAAGCGGCGTCCATCGCCTCGTCCGCATCTCGCCCTACGACAGCTCGGCGCGCCGCCACACCAGCTTCTCGTCGGTGTGGGTCTATCCGGTGATCGACGACAATATCGATATCGAGATCAACGAAGGCGACCTCAAGATCGATACCTATCGCGCCTCGGGCGCGGGTGGACAGCACGTCAATACCACCGATTCGGCGGTCCGTATCACGCACATCCCGACCGGCATCGTCGTGGCCAGCCAGAACGACCGGTCGCAGCACAAGAACCGCGCGACCGCGATGGGGATGCTGAAGGCGCGGATGTACGAGGCCGAACTTCAGAAGCGCGAAGCCGCGGCGTCGGGCGAATATCAGGCGAAGACCGAGATCGGCTGGGGGCACCAGATCCGCTCCTATGTTCTCCAGCCGTATCAGCTGGTGAAGGATCTGCGCACCGGGATCACGTCGACGGCGCCATCCGATGTGCTCGACGGCGCGCTCGATCCTTTCATGGCGGCGGCGCTGTCGCAGAAGGTGACGGGCGAGAAGGTCGAAGTGGAAGATATCGACTGATGCGGCGCGCGGTCTTCCTTGCCGCGCTGGCGCTTTTGCCGCTGCTGAACGGCTGCGATGCGCCGTGGGAAGACAATAGCGACCGCGCCGAGACGGCGCGTGAATTCCCGCCTGCCGACCGGCCGGTGGCGCCGACCGTTTCGACCAAATGGTCGACCGAGGAAGCCCGCGACCGCGTCAACGAAGCCGAGGATGTGATGGACTCGGCCGATGTGCGGCCTGGCATGACCGTTGCCGACATCGGCGCGGGCGACGGCTATTACACCGTGCGCCTCGCGCAGCGCGTCGGCGCCGGCGGGCGTGTGCTCGCACAGGACATCATGCCCGAGGTGATCGAGCGGCTCGCCGACCGCGTCGCGCGCGAGCGGCTCGACAATATTTCGCTGAAGCTCGGCGCCGTCGATGACCCGCGCCTTCCCGCGGCGAGTTTCGACCGCGTCTTCATGGTCCATATGTATCACGAGATCGGCGAGCCCTACGCCTTCCTGTGGCGGCTGCGCCCGGCGCTGCGCAAGGGCGGGCAAGTGCTCGTCGTCGACGGCGACCGCCCGATCGCGCAGCACGGCACGCCGTTTCGTCTGCTTGTCTGCGAATTCGAGGCGGTGGGCTACAAGCTCGTGTCGTACGACGACAAGCAGCATGCCGGCGGCTATCTCGCGCGCTTCGAGCCCGAGGGTAAACGCCCCGACGCCGATGCGATCAAGGTCTGCAAAAACCCCTAGTAGACGATCAGACGGTCCTCCGGACCGATGTTCGCCATGAAGCTGACCAGCCCCGCCGCGCGGACGTGTGGCACCAGTTCGCTCGCGGCGATCCCGACGAGCGCCATGCCCGACTGGCAGACGAACAGTTCGACCTCCATCGCGATCGCTTCCTCGACCAGCCACGCGAGGTCGGGTTGCCCCGCGGCGCGGCGCGCTTCGTCGCCGGCGAAGGACAGCGGATCGCGCAGCAGTGCGGCCGCTTCGCCCTGAACGAAGACCCGTACTGTGCGGCCCAGCGCTGCCGCTGCCATCGCGGCTTCGATCGCGGCGTAGAGCCGCCGTCCCTCGGCGACCGCGACGATGATGTTCAGGCTCGGCATGTCGGGCACCGCGGATCCTCGGGAACGCCGACTTCGCGCCAGCGGCGACCCAGCATATCGACGATCGCGAGGCGCCCCGTCAACGATGAACCCCAGCCCGACAGCGCACGCACGGCTTCGAGCGCTGCCATCGTCCCGATCATCCCGGCCAGCGCGCCCATCACGCCCGCCTCGGCGCAATTGATGCCTTCGCGGTCGGGGTCGGGCCCGACGAGGCAGGCGTAGCAGGCCTGGCCTTCGCGCCATCCTTCGTAGAGCGCGACCTGCCCCTCGAACGCGCCGATCGCGGCGCTGAGCAGCGGGATGCGTAGCGCGACTGCCGCGCGGTTGACGGCGAGCCGGGTCTCGAAATTGTCGCAGCCGTCGAGGATCAGGCTCGCGCCCGCGAGCAGGGCCTCGGCGTTGCCGTCGCCCAGCCGTTCGGGCACCGCAACCGTTTCGACATGCGGATTGATCCGCCGCGCCGCGTCCGCCGCGACCTCGGCCTTGGACGCGCCGATATCGGCGTCGGTGAACAGCGGCTGGCGCTGCAGGTTGCTGAGCTCGACATGGTCATGGTCGACGATCGTCAGCTTGCCGACGCCCGCCGCCGCCAGATAGGTGATCGCCGGGCAACCGATCCCGCCCGCACCGATCACCGCGATGTGCGCGGCCTTCAGCTTCGCCTGCCCCGCGCCGCCAAAAGCGGGCAGGATGATCTGCCGGGCATAGCGGTCGAGTTCGGCATCGCCCAGGCTCATTACGGCAATCTCATCGCGACGCGGAACCGGTACCGCGTCGTTTGACCGACCGGTTTGAAATAGGTCCGCGGTGCAGTTTGCAGCCATTTCCTGATATATGTGACGCGTTGCCACGCACAATCGGGCGCCTCGATGCGAATGTCGCGCGGTGCCGCCTGTGGAGGCAGGGTCATTCTGATCGTCATATCATAGTCACCGCATCGCCGGTCTTCGTGCAAGGCGAGCGGGTCGGACAGTCGCGCGATGAATTTCTGCTCCGCGACCGCATCTTTGAACGGCCGTTCGACCTTGATCGGAACCGATCCAGCCAGCAGCAGGGCGGCGATGCCGACTGCCACCTATTCGCCCGGCTGCCGTATCTTCACGGTCGACAGCGATCCGATATTTTGGGGAACGAAATCATCGTCGGGCGCCTCTTGGTCCTTCGCGCTCGCCACGCCGGTCGATCCGAAGCCGCCCGCGCCGCGCGCGGTCTCGTCGAGCATCTCGACTTCGGCAAAGGCGGCGCGCTGGACCGGCGCCGGGACGAGTTGCGCGATGCGGTCGCCGCGCCGGATCTCGAAATTATCCTCGGACAGGTTGGCGAGGATCACCTTCACTTCGCCGCGATAATCGCTGTCGATCGTCCCCGGCGTGTTGAGGCAGGTCACGCCATGCTTGAGCGCGAGGCCCGAGCGCGGACGCACCTGCACCTCATAGCCTGCCGGGATTGCCATTGCGAAGCCGGTCGCGACTGCATGGCGCGCGCCGGGGCGCAGCGTCAGCGTTTCGGCCGCGACGACATCCATCCCCGCCGCGCCATCGCTCGCATAGGCGGGCAGGGGCAGGCCGCCACCGTTGGGCAGTCGCTGGATGGCGATTTCAATCCCGTTCAAGGGGTGCGCGTTTGTCGAGTTCATCGGCGATCTTTTCCATCAATTTGCGGGCGACGGCCTGCTTGGGCAGCCGGTCCCAGCTGTCTACTCCGTCTTTGCTGACGATATGCACGCGGTTGCTTTCGCCGCCCATCGGGTCGGCGGACACGTCGTTGGCGACGATCCAGTCGCAGCCCTTGCGAGCGAGCTTCGCCTCGGCATGCGCGATCACGTCGTTGGTCTCGGCGGCAAAACCGATCAGCAGCGGCGGGCGCTGGGCGCTTTTGGCAACGCCGGCAAGAATGTCCGGATTTTCGGCGAGCGCGAGCGGCGGGACCTGCCCGCTGCCGTCCTTCTTGATCTTTTGCGGTGCGGCGTCGGCGGCGCGCCAGTCGGCGACCGCGGCGACCATGATCGCCGCATCGACGGGCAGGCCTTCGGCAACTTCGGCGGCCATCTCGACCGCGGTCTCGACATCGACGCGGATCACGCCCGGCGGGGTCGGCAGCGGCACGGGCCCCGCGATCAGCAGTACCTCCGCGCCCGCCTCGGCGGCGGCGGCGGCGATCGCAAAGCCCTGCTTCCCGCTCGAGCGGTTGGCGATATAGCGCACCGGGTCGATCGGTTCGTGCGTCGGGCCTGCGGTCACGAGGACGCGGCGGCCGAAGAGCGGGCGATGGTTCGCTGGCGCGAAATCGGGCTGGCCCGTGAGCGGCACCGGAACGGGCGCGCTTGCCAGCGCTGCGTCGATCGCGTCCTTGACCGCAGCCGGTTCGGGCAGGCGGCCGGGGCCATATTCGCCGCACGCCATCTCGCCTTCGTCGGGCTCCATCACGGTCACCCCGTCGCCGCGCAGGGTGGCGACGTTGCGCCGCGTCGCCGCGTGGAGCCACATGCGCACGTTCATCGCGGGCGCGGCGAGTACGGGCTTGTCGGTCGCGAGCAGCAGCGTTGTCGCCAGGTCGTCGGCGATCCCTGCCGCCATCTTGGCGAGCAGGTCGGCCGTCGCGGGCGCGACGACGACGAGGTCGGCTTCGCGGCTGAGTTCGATATGCCCCATCTCGACTTCGTCCTTGAGGTCGAAGATGTCGGTGTAGACCTTGTTCTCGCTCAAGGCCGCGAGTGTGAGCGGGGTGACGAATTGCTGGCCCGCGCGCGTGATCACGCAGCGCACCGTCATGCCCGCCTTGCGGAGCAGGCGGACGAGTTCGATAGCCTTATAGGCGGCGATACCACCGCCGATGATCAGCAGGATGCGCGGGGCGGCCATCACCGGCCGCCCGTCGGCACGGTGGGGGCCGCGCGAGCGGCGGCGGGCAGGGGCAGAATCATCGCCATCTCCTTTGCCATCCAGTTATGCGCTCCGCGTCGCCGGTTCAAGGCGACCTCCGTGCGATCAGCCAGCGGAAGAAGAGCGCGGCGAATATGCCGCATCCGCCGCCGAAGGCCGCCATGCCGCAAAGCTGCTCCCAGTTGGCCGGATCGGGATTTTCGATGACATTGTCGATCGCGCCGCCCAGCAACGCGACGAGCGGGCCGGCGGTGACGGTGCCCACCCCGACCCAGACGACCGGGTGACGGAAGATCGGCGCACGCGCCGCAGCTTTTGCGGTTGCCCAGCCGAGCAGCGAGATCGGAAGCCAGCCGATGAGGAGGCCGAAGACGACGCCGAGGATCGACCCGAAGGCGAGCATCGATACCAGCGATCCGAGCACGGCGGCGGGATCGCGTACCAGCGCGAAAGGATCTTTTGCGAGCAGGACGAGGGCGAACAGCAGGATCGAAAAGGGGCCCGTC
>NZ_DASWTD010000100.1:0-3326 GCF_036402335.1 Sphingopyxis sp.
TGCACCATTATAGCCCGAATTGATGACGAAACCCCCCGCGCCGATCACGTTCATCCATTGATAGAGATAGCCGCGTGCCGGGAGCTTGCCGAGCGAGAGCAGGATATAGGCGGCAAGAATGATGACGGCGGCCGTCCAGCCGATGACTTCGATCAGGATCTCGACCGCATCCATCATTTTTCCTTTGGGTGAAAGCGCGAGAGCGGGCGTCTAGCGCAATGTCCGTTCGATCGCCTCGACAGCATCCTTCGATTCGGCAAGACCCATGCCGGTCAGCTCGCGCATCCGTTTGATCGCCTGGATCTTTTGCCCGCGGCGGATCAGGTCGAGGATCTGGTCGTCGCTGGAGATTTCGGTGTGGACCCGCACGGTCAGCGGGGTCGCATCGATGCGCGCGCCGCGCGGCGGGGAGGGCGCCCGCGGCGGCGGACCGGTCAGGTCGCGCGCGCTGCTGTCACGCCGCAGCGCCAGCACAAGGCCGGCGCCGCAGAGGAAGCCGAGGGCGAAGAGAAGAAGTCCGCTCATCGCCCTCGTTTAACATCAAGCCGCGAGCTTGCGCAGCACGTAATGCAGGATGCCGCCGTTCATATAATATTCGACCTCGTTCGCCGTATCGATGCGGCAGAGTGTGTCGAAGCTGAAGGTCGAACCGTCGGCGCGCGTAACGTTCACGGTGACCGTCTGGCGCGGCTTGAGGTCCGCGACGCCGGTGATGGTGAACTGGTCGTCGCCCGACAGCCCCAGCGTCTCGCGGCTCTGGCCGTCGAGGAACTGCAGCGGCAGCACGCCCATGCCGACGAGGTTCGAGCGGTGGATGCGCTCGAAGCTTTCGACGATTACCGCGCGGACGCCGAGCAGGTTGGTGCCCTTCGCCGCCCAGTCGCGCGACGAGCCGGTGCCATATTCCTTGCCCGCGATGACGACGAGCGGCGTGCCGTCGGCCTTGTGGCGCATCGCGGCGTCATAGATCGGCATGACTTCGGCGCCGTAGCGCGACATGCCGCCCTCGATGCCGGGGACCATTTCATTCTTGATGCGGATGTTGGCGAAGGTGCCGCGCATCATCACGTCGTGGTGGCCGCGGCGGGCGCCGTAGCTGTTGAAGTCGGCCTTGCTAACCTGATGTTCCATAAGCCATTTTCCGGCCGGCGAGTCCGCCTTGATGCTGCCGGCAGGGCTGATGTGATCGGTCGTGATGCTGTCGCCGAGGATCGCGAGCGGCTTGGCGTTCACGATGTCCGACACCGGCGCCGGGGTCATCGTCATGCCCTCGAAATAGGGCGGGTTCGCGACATAGGTCGATCCGGCGCGCCACTGGTACGTATCCGAGCCCTCGACCTCGATCTTCTGCCAATGCTCGTCGCCCTTATAGACATGGGCGTAGCGCGCCTCGAACATGTCGCGGTCGACCGCGCCCGCCACCGTTTCGGCGACTTCGAGGTTCGTCGGCCAGATGTCGGCGAGGAACACGTCGTTGCCCGACTGGTCCTGCCCGATCGGCGTGGTGGTGAAATCCTCGATCACCGTGCCCTTCAGCGCATAGGCAACGACGAGCGGCGGCGAGGCGAGGAAGTTGGCGCGCACGTCGGGCGACACGCGGCCTTCGAAGTTGCGGTTGCCCGAGATGACAGCCGCGGCGACGAGGCCATTTTCGTTGATCGCCTTCGAAATCGGTTCCGCCAAAGGCCCCGAGTTGCCGATGCAGGTCGTGCAGCCATAGCCGACGAGGTTGAAGCCGATATTGTCGAGATGCTTCTGCAGCCCGGCCTTTTCGAGATAGTCGGTGACGACCTGCGATCCCGGGGCGAGCGAGGTCTTGACCCACGGCTTGGGCTTCAGGCCCAGCGCGTCGGCCTTCTTCGCGACGAGGCCCGCGGCGACGAGCACGCCGGGGTTCGAGGTGTTGGTGCAGCTGGTGATCGCGGCGATGGTGACGTCGCCGTCGCCGATGTCGAAATCCTTGCCCTCGACCGGAACGCGCGTCTGCGCCTTTTTATAGGTGTTCGCCATGTCGGCGTTGAACACATCGTCGACCTCGGGAAGCGAGACGCGGTCCTGCGGACGCTTCGGGCCCGCGAGCGACGGGACGACGCTGCCGAGGTCGAGTTCGAGCGTGTCGGTGAAAATCGGGTCCGCGGCGCCATCGACGATCCACAGCCCCTGCGCCTTGGCATAGGCTTCGACCAGCGCGATATTCTCTTCCGAGCGGCCGGTCAGGCGCATGTAATCGAGCGTCTTGTCGTCGACGCCGAAGAAGCCGCAGGTCGCGCCATATTCGGGCGCCATGTTGGCGAGCGTCGCACGATCCGCGAGGCTCAGCGAGGCGAGGCCGGGGCCGAAATATTCGACGAAGCGGCCGACGACGCCCTTGGCGCGCAGCATCTGCGTCGCGGTGAGCACGAGGTCGGTCGCGGTCACGCCTTCCTTCAGCGCGCCGGTGAATTTAAAGCCGACGACTTCGGGGATCAGCATCGACACGGGCTGGCCGAGCATCGCGGCCTCGGCCTCGATCCCGCCAACGCCCCAGCCGAGCACGCCGAGCCCGTTGATCATCGTCGTGTGGCTGTCGGTGCCGACGCAGGTGTCGGGGTAAGCGACCGTCGCGCCGTCGGCGTCCTCGCTCGACCACACCGCCTGCGCAATATGTTCGAGATTGACCTGGTGGCAGATGCCGGTGCCCGGGGGCACCGCCTTGAAGTTCGACAGCGACTTCGATCCCCATTTCAGGAAGTCGTAACGTTCGCCGTTGCGATAATATTCGATCTCGACATTCTGTTCGAACGCCTTGGGATGGCCGAATTCGTCGACCATCACCGAGTGGTCGATGACGAGGTGGACGGGGACGAGCGGGTTGATCTTCGTCGTGTCGCCGCCGAGCTTGGCAATCGCATCGCGCATCGCGGCGAGGTCGACGACGCAGGGAACGCCGGTGAAATCCTGCAGCAGCACGCGCGCCGGGCGATACTGGATTTCGCGGTTCGAATGCGGATCCTTTTGCCAGTCGACGAGCGCCTGCACGTCATCCTTCGACACGGTGAAGCCGCCATCCTCGAACCGCAGCAGGTTTTCGAGCAGCACCTTCATCGAAAAGGGCAGGCGCGACACGTCGCCGAGCTTCGCCGCGGCCTTGTCGAGCGAATAATAGGCGTAGCTTTTGCCGCCGACGTCGAGCGTCGAGCGGGTTCCCAGCGTGTCGTGGCCGGTGGTGGTCATAGGATTGCAGTCCCCATGTTGGCGCGGCGGGGAAATGACGCCGATGCCCGTTCGGGAGAGCGGGGCAAAGCGGAGTCGCACGCGCAGGTTTATGTCCGCGCCGCCTTACGCCG
>NZ_DASWTD010000101.1:0-6592 GCF_036402335.1 Sphingopyxis sp.
AGCTGCGCGCGGGCCTCGATCCCGGCACTGCCCTGCCCCTCGATAATCCACGGATCGCCATAAGCGTGGACGAGTGTCCCGCCGCGTTCGTCGAGCAGCTTCGCCGCCACCGCATCGCGCGATTCGGTGACCCTGTCGTAAAGAACGACGTCGGCACCGAGCGCGCGTGTCGCGGCGAGCTTCATCTGCGGCGCGTTGCTCGGCATTACGATCGTTGCGGCAATGCCCAACCGCCTCGCCGCCCAGGCGACGCCCTGCGCATGATTGCCGCTCGATACGCCGACCACGCCCGCCGCCGCCTGTTCGGGCGTCAGGTCGGTCAGGCGGTGCCACGCGCCGCGAATCTTGAAAGCGCCAACCGGCTGCAGGCATTCGGCCTTGCACCAGATCGTCGTGCCGCCGATGTCCAGCGGCAGCAACGGCGTCAGCGGCAGCAGTTCGGCGACTTTGGCGGCGGCGCGTTCGACACCGGCCAGCGTCGGCGCGCGGTTGGGATTGAGGAGGGGATCGGGGCTTTGCTGTGTCATGGCTTCGTCCTATAGGGCCGGGCATACAAGACAAGCCGCATAGGTTGCCGGCAGGAGATTTTTCGATGAGCAAGGTTCTGGTGATCGGCGCAGGCGGCGTCGGTTCGGTCGCGGTGCACAAGATGGCGATGAACCCCGACATCTTTCCCGACATCACGCTGGCGAGCCGCCGCAAGTTCAAATGCGATGCGATCGCCGAATCGGTAAAGGAACGCACCGGGGTCACGATCGCCACAGCCGAGGTCGACGCCGACCATATCGACGCGACCGCCGCGCTGATCCGCTCGATCGGCGCGACGCACGTCGTGAACCTCGCGCTTCCCTATCAGGACCTCACGATTATGGAGGCGTGCCTGTCGACCGGCGCGCATTATCTCGACACCGCGAACTACGAACCGCGCGACGAGGCGAAGTTCGAATATCACTGGCAGTGGGCGTATCAGGACCGCTTCAAGGACGCTGGGCTGATGGCGCTGCTCGGCTCGGGCTTCGATCCCGGTGTGACGAGCGTCTTCACGACCTGGCTCAAAAAGCATCATTTCGACCGCATCGACACGCTCGACATCCTCGACTGCAACGGCGGCGATCACGGCCAGCATTTCGCGACCAACTTCAATCCCGAGATCAACATCCGCGAAGTCACCGCGGTCGCGCGCCACTGGGAAAATGGCGACTGGGTCGAAACCCCGCCGATGTCGGTGAAGCAGAAGTTCGACTTCGAAGCCGTCGGCGAAAAGACGATGTACCTCATGTATCATGAGGAGATCGAAAGCCTGAAGACGCACCTGCCCGAGATCAAGCGCATCCGTTTCTGGATGACCTTTGGCGAAGCCTATATCACGCACCTCACCGTGCTGCAGAATGTCGGCATGACGCGGATCGATCCCGTCATCTACGAAGGCCGCGAGATCGTCCCGCTGCAGTTCCTGAAAGCCGTGCTGCCCGAACCGTCGAGCCTCGGCGAGACGACCAGGGGCAAGACCAACATCGGCGTCATCGCGACCGGACTCGGCAAGGACGGCAAGGAAAAGACGCTCTATCTCTACAATATCTGCGATCACGAAGAGGCATTCGCCGAAACGGGCAACCAGGCGGTGAGCTACACCACCGGCGTTCCCGCGATGATCGGCGCCGCGATGATGGTGACCGGCACGTGGAGCGGTACCGGCGTATTCAACATGGAACAGATGGATCCCGATCCTTTCATGGACATGCTGAACAAGCATGGCCTGCCCTGGCAGGTGAAGGAACTGGACGGCCCGCTCGATTTCTGATCAACGCTTCCATCCCGAATTTCGTCAGTCCCGCGAACCCGAGGCCACCGGCATTATAGCACGGCTGGCATCGGGTTTCGGGCCTCATTGACGATGTCTGGAGTGGCGGTCAGCGAATATCCTTTGCGGCATCGAGTCGCATCTTCGAATATTCCAGCGCCTCAACCAGTCGCGCCGCCTTGCTCTTGCAGATTTCGGCCATGCCGGGATGCACATCGGGAACATTCTGTGGCGCCGCAGCAAGCCGCGTGGTGAGTTCCTCCCGCTCGCGCTCGAGTTCGGCCATACGCGCCAGATAAAATTGCAATTGACAACAATGTTCATATGATGACGATCTGCTCGATATCCTGTTGAAAACGGACGAGTCGCTGGTTGCCTGTCGGCACGGGCGATCAATGAGGGGATCGGATGATGCGGGTCGTTCTGGCGGGACTGGTGCTGCTCGGCGGAGCGCCGCATGTGGTCGCTGCGGAAACCATAACCTACAGCTACGATGCCAAAGGCCGACTGGTGAAGGTCGTGCGCACAGGCACGGTGAACAACAATGTCACCGTCGAATATACGCACGACAAAGCCGATAACCGAACGCGGCTGAAGACAACAAACTCCCCAAATCCGCCGCCCTGACCACCTCGGTCGAAGGACATGAAGTGAGAGCGAAGTCGGGGGGGAAGCTGTATGAAATCGAAGCGGGCAATCGATCGGGCCAGATATACACAGCTTTTCATCGGGACGATTTTAGCGAGCGGCATTGCGGTCCCGGCTTATGCGCAGGAAACGCCGGCGCCGCAGACGGAGGAAAGCAATCCTCCAGTTCGCACCTCCACACTCCAAGGCCTGCAGCTTGAAAGCGCGCCACCGGTTGCACCCTCGGCGATGCCGGACCCGCAGGAAGTCTCGGTCGGTCAGCCCCGTCAAAGCGCGCGGGTGGCGAAAGGCGCATCGGCCGCTCCGCCACCGGCCTTGATGGCGGGCGGTCCGATCGGTTCGGGGCCGAGTGTCCCGTCGCTTGCGCCGCCGTCCTTTCAGTCGGTCGACGCCAACGGGGTCGATACGCTGAGCGGCGCATTCAACATCCGCTCGCCAGGCCTGTCGATGGGCGAGGGTGCAGGCGCGCTGGAGTATGCGTTCAACTGGAACGGCAAGGCGTGGATCGCGCCTGTGCCGTCGATCTGGATGAGCGCGCCGGGCGATGGAAGCAGCTATACGGTGACCTTCGACGGCGAAACCGCGGTGTTCGCCGAGCTCGGCACACGGATCACGACGCCGCGGCCGGGCGACACCTATACGATCAGCCGCGGCACGGTGGTCCTCGAATTCCTGCAGATCAAGCCCAATGTCGGCGGCAAGCTGGTGTGCCATTATCCGATGGGCGAATATGGCAACCGCACGATCATGCCAGCCGAATGCCGCTTCATGTCGCGCGAGGGGAAGGCGATCTATTTTCTCTCGTCCGATTTCACCCGGATCGACGAGGACACCAATACTGTCGAGCGGGCCAGCGACGCCGCTTTCTATCGGGCGTACAGCAATATCTATATGTATCCCTATCTGAAGGCAGAACGCGACGGCAGCTACAGCACGGCCTATGTGCCGTCATCGGCGAGCAGCAGCTATGACGGCGGCTATATCGTGAACATGTCGTCCAACGGCTATTTCCTCTTCTCGCAGGATGAATTTTACGAGGCCTCGGTCAACTTCATCCTGGCCAATATGAGCTTCGGGCCGGTCAACCGGCCCCAGCTGACGCTGAACATATCGACCCCGGGGCTCTACGACGGGACACCGTCGACGATCGACTGGCGCACCGCCTCTTACCTCCGCCCGAAGAATGTCACCCAGACGATGACCGACCCGATCGGGCGGCAATGGAAATATACGTTCGACACGAACGGCAATATGACGAAGGTCGTGACGCCTGCGGGCCGGACATCGACGCTGACCTATGATAGCGAAAATCGCGTCCTCTCCTTTTCGAACGGGCTGGCGACGTGGCAATATGCCTATTCGGCGAGCAGTACGGCAGCAGCGTCGATCACGACGATCACCGACCCGGCAGGCGGCAAGCGCTATGTCCGCCGCTCCAAGAAGGGCGGTCCCGTGTCGTCGGCGACCGACGAGGTCGGACGCACGGTCACCTATGGCTATGACAGCATGGACCGGGTCACCTCGATCGCCTATCCCGAGGGAAACAACGCCGCCTACACCTACGACATTCGCGGCAACGTCACGCAGGCGACGCGCAATCCCAAACCATCGGTCGGCGGCACGGCGCTGACCACCACGGCGACGTTCAGCACCGATTGCGGCACGGGCTATCGCCCGGCGGTCGCCTGCTACCGCCCCTCGGCGCTTACCGACCCCAAGGGGAATGTCACCAATTACAGCTATGACATCTTCGCCCAGCCGACGGCGATCACCTCGCCCGCGGCGGCGCCGGGGGCGCCGCGGGCACAGACACGCTACACCTACGAGAAGAAGAAATATTTCTACAATTATGGCGGGACGCTCGGCGAATCGGTTGTGACGCCGCCGGTGCTGACCGCTACGTCCACCTGCCAGACGCTGGCGAGCTGCGCGGGGACGACCGATGAGGTAATCACGCAAATCGGCTATGCGAGCGCCTATACCGAACGCGAGGGTTATGAAGGAACGGGCACCGAAGGATCGGGAGCCAACAACACGCTGCCGATATCGGTGACGATCAAGACGGGGACGGGCACGATCCTGTCCGAGACGAAGCGAACCTATGATATCATCGGCAATGTCCTGACCGTCGACGGTCCCTTGGCCGGACCAGCCGACCGGGTCACCCGGCGTTACAATCTGGCGCGACAGGTGACGGGGATCATCGGACCCGATCCCGACGGCACGGGCCTGCGCCTGCCGGCCGCATCCCGGCCGACCTATAATCTCGACGGCCAGGTGACGCTGACTGAGACCGGCAATGTCGCCAGTGCGGCGGATAGTGCTTGGCCGGGGTTTGCGGCGCAGCGGAAGCAGGCGACGGCCTATGACACTGTGGGACGCAAGATAACCGAAGCCTCGGCGGGAACGGGAACGGTCGAGGCGGTGCAGCAGATCGGCTATGACAGCGTCGGTCGCCCACTTTGCGCAGCGATTCGGATGAACAAGGCGATCTATCCAAATATCGGGGCGGCGGGCGTACTTTCGGGCGGCAGTTTGCCAGCGTCGGCCTGCACAGGGGGGACGGCGGGAGGCTTCGGTCCCGACCGGGTCACGAAAACAATCTATGATCCAGCAGGGCGGGTGACTAAGACCCAAGCGGCGGTCGGCACGGTGAACGCGGCGGATGAAGTGACGAAGGCCTATACCGCCAATGGCCAGGCCGATTATGTGATCGATGCGGAGAATAATCGCACCGACTATAGCTATGACGGGTTCGACCGGCTGGTGAAGACCGAATATCCGGCGACCACCAAGGGCACAAACGCAGCCAATGCGTCGGACTATGAGCAGCTAACCTATGACGCGAATGGCAATGTGACGAACCGCCGCCTCCGTGACGGGACGAGCATCATCTACAGCTACGACAATCTGAACCGACAGACGAAGAAGGACCTGCCGGGAACCGAGCCCGACATCATCTATGCCTATGACTTGCTGAACCGCGCAACCGGGGTCACGCAAGGCACGCAGACGTTGGGGTTCACTCACGACCCACTGGGTCGCAACCTGACGCAGACGGGGCCGCTGGGGACGCTGAGCTACGGCTATGACGCGGCGGGCCGGCGGACAAGCATGGTGTATCCGGGTAGCGGGCTGACGCTGGCTTATGATTATGACGTCACCGGCAATGTTACGAAGATCCGGGAGAATGGGGCGACGACTGGGGTGGGGGTACTAGCTTCTTATGCCTATGATAATCTGGGCCGCCGGACGAGCGTGACGTTCGGCAACGGGAGCGTGCAGGGTTTTGCCTATGACGCGGTATCGCGGCTCCAGACGCTGACCAACAACCTCGGCGGCAGCGCGACGGTGCACGACCTGTCGCTGAGCTTCATATATAATCCGGCGGGGCAGATCGTGAGCGCGACGCGGAGCAACGACACCTATGCTTGGAAGGCGCACTATAATGTCGACCGCGCCTATGTCGCGGACGGACTCAACCGGTTCGCGAGCGCGGGCGGCACGCCGTTCGCTTACGACGCGCGTGGTAATCTCACCGGCGACGGGGCGAACGCCTACACCTACACCGCCGAGAATCTGCTGAAGTCCGGTCCCGGCGGTATGGCGCTGGCCTATGATCCGCTCGGGCGGCTCTACGAGACGGAGAAATCCCCCACCACGACGCGCCTGCAATATGACGGGGTCAACCTGATCGCGGAGTATAATGGGTCGAACGCGCTGCAGCGCCGTTATGTGCACGGCCCCGGCACCGACAACCCGATCGTCTGGTACGAAGGCAGCACGATCAGCACCGCAACGCGAAGGTTCCTGATAGCGGACGAACGCGGCAGCATCGTCAGCGTCACCGACAGCGCGGGGGCGACGGTCGGCGTCAACGCTTACGACGAATATGGGATCCCTGCGCCGGGGAATATCGGGCGGTTCGGCTACACCGGGCAGGCTTGGGTGCCCGAAGTGGGCCTGTGGTATTACAAGGCGCGGATCTACTCACCGACCTTAGGGCGGTTCTTGCAGACCGATCCCATCGGTTACACCGACGGCATGAACTGGTACAGCTATGTCAAAAGCGACCCGGTCAATCTGGCCGATCCAACAGGGCTCAGAGTGGTGTGCGTCGGACTTGAGGGCTACCCAACGAAC
>NZ_DASWTD010000102.1:0-4184 GCF_036402335.1 Sphingopyxis sp.
GACGCGCGCATCCGCCTTCGCGAGACCGGCCGGCTGATCCGCGCCGAGGTCCATGGGTGTCATCCTCCGGAAGACTTCGACGGTGCCGCAAGCCATTGGCCGGGAGAAGCGGACCGGAGCTGGCGATTGGCACAGGTCAGCTTCGTACCCGACGGACCCAGGAGCTGATCACCGCCTGCAACCGCACCGCCGATCCATGCGTTCGAATTCTGGGGCCGACCGAAACAATCTTTCCGAACCTTGCAGAGAGAGAACCCCAATGGCGCGCGGACCGAAAGCCGGCAAGATCGGCGAAACCCCTTCCGAAAAGCGGGGCAAGCGCACCGCCGCAGCAAAGCTTCGCAACGAGGCCGGCAGCGGCAAGACCATCGCCAAGCCGCCACAGGACAAGGAGGCGGGCCTCGAGCGCGCGCCCAAATGGGAACCGCGTTACACAGGGTCCGATCGCCTGAAAGGCAAGGTGGCGATCGTGACCGGCGGCGATAGCGGCATCGGGCGGGCGGTGTGCGCCCTGTTCGCGCGCGAGGGCGCCGACATCGCAATCGTCTATCGCAGCAACAGGAGCGATGCCGAAGACACCGCCGAGATCGTATCGGGCGAAGGCCGGCGGGCGATCATCGTCAAGGCCGATGTCGGCAAGACGAGCGCGGGCAGGAAGATTGTCGAGAAGACCATCGCGAAATTCGGCCGTCTCGACATCATCGTAAACAACGCCGGCGAGCAGCACCCGGCCGAGGACATTCGCGACATTTCGCCCGAACAGCTTCAACGCACATTCGCGACCAATATCTTCGGGATGTTCTATCTCGTGCAGGCAGCGCTGCCGCATCTCAAGAAAGGCGCCGCCATCGTCAACTGTACGAGCGTGACGATGTACCAAGGTAGCGGAGGCCTCCTCGATTATAGCGCGACCAAAGGCGCGATCACGGCCTTCACCCGGTCGCTCAGCGAAAATCTCATCGAAAAGGGCATTCGGGTCAACGGCGTCGCGCCGGGCCCGATCTGGACTCCGCTCAACCCGCGCGGCGGGGCTCCCGCGAAGAAAGTCGCCACGTTCGGGGAAAGCACACCCATGAAAAGGCCCGGCGAACCCAATGAGGTCGCGCCCTGTTTCCTTTTCCTCGCCTGCGACGACAGCAGCTACATGTCGGGCCAGGTCCTCCATCCCAATGGCGGGACGATCGTCAACGGCTAGTGACGGCCGGGTGCGGACCGTCCTCTTCGAGCCATAGGCGCGCGAAAGTGCAACCTTGGCCGGCGCCTGTTAAATTCGGGTGTGGTTTCATTATCCCTCGCGTTCGGCCGACGGTCCGTCGGCATCTAACAGGATCACGCCTGTTGCGCGTCGCCAGAGCTCTGCATCTAGGCGGATGGCACGGGCCGGCAAACCACCGCGGCGACGCAACGCCGCGGTGGCAGCTCGTCAATCCGTCGATCGAAGCCAGCTGATCAACGGGCCGTCTTCTTCGTCGTACCGTTCGCCGATACGGGCAAAGCCGTTCCTCTCCAGCACCTTTTGGGAGGCGAAGTTTTCGATCCCCGTTTCAGCGGTAACTGCCGAGACTTCGGCGCGGCGGACTGCCCAGGATACGACATCGGCAATGGCCCCGGTCGCGAAGCCTCGACCCTGGCGGCTGGGAGCGATCCCATATCCGATATCGATTATGCCGTTCTCGGGGGGGCGGGTCACCGAGCAAAGTCCCACAATCTCGTTGCCGTCGACGATAAGCCACGAGGCCGGGGCAAAGGTACACCGAACGGTTTCCGCGACGCCCGCCAGCATGACGAGGACGGGAGGAGGCGCGATGGGTGTGTCGGCAAGCGTATATGTTCCGGGCGCGCGGCCGCGAATGAGCGAAGCGTAATCCTCGCTTGTGGTTTCTACGATCATGATTTCTCTCGACTGAAGCATGCGCCCGGAAGCGCGGCTTTGCCTCAACCGATCAACAGGCGATGCTTGGAGCGATCGTCATCAAACGGCTGCGGCGCGTATCAAGCGGAAGGCGGTAAGCAAAGGCATTCTCCTGTCGTCGAGGCATATTCACAAGGGCCAATCGATTGTAAAGTCGGCCGTATCGCCAGCTGGATTGCGCGACGAGATTTGCTATGCGCCGGAGGAGATACGCGGCAGAGCACAGGTGCTCGGCGAGCACATAGCGAGAGGGCTAGCGCCAATGCGGATGTCGCGCATCGCAATGTCGAAAAGGCAGGTTATTGACCAGAACCGAGCGACTTCTTTCCCTGCTGCAGATCCTCCGCAGCAAGCGCAATCCGGTCACGGCCGCTGCCTTGGCGAACGAGTTCGCCGTAAGCGAGCGTACAATATACAGGGATATTCAGACACTCATAGCGCAAGGCGCCACGATAGCGGGCCAAGGCGGCGTGGGATATGTTTTACGCGGGGAATATTTCCTGCCGCCGCTGGCTTTTGACAAGAACGAGGCCGCGGCCGTCATGCTGGGACTTAGGTTCGTGTTGCGCCGGGGAGACGCTGCGCTCATCGCTGCTGCACAATCCGCCCGCGGCAAATTGGCCGCAGTCACCCCGCACCGCTTTTCCGCAAGCGACGAACTTGCCGCCCCGCTGCTGGTCGGCCCGGAGCACTCCGACCGTGTCCAGATACTCGAATTTGTTCGGGACGCTCTTTTTCGCGAGCGCAAACTGGCGATCGAATATGTGGATGCGGCAGGATCGGAAAGCCGTCGAACCATATGGCCGTTGGCGATCGGATGGTTTGATGAATGCGAGATTCTCGCAGCGTGGTGCGAAATGCGCGGAGCGTTTCGCCACTTTCGCATCGACGGCCTTCGACAGGTTCATATCATCGACGAACGTCCGTCCGTCGCCCGGCATGAGCTGTTGTCGAGATACAGGAAAATCGAGCGGGGCATCGAACTCTGACGCGCCCCTGACAAAAATTGTCGGGTCGTCCTGCTATTCTTGCGGCATAGCAGATGGAGATCGACATGTTTATCATCATGGGTGCCACCGGCCATGTCGGCCGAGCCGTGGCGAATACACTTCTCGAAAATGGACAGGCCGTGACGATCCTTACGCGCCGACCCGACAAGGCCGGCGAGTGGAGCGAGAAAGGCGCCAGCGTACTGCAGGCGGATGCCGAAGACGTGCCGTCGATGCGCGCGGCTTTCCGGAGCGGCCGCCGCGCGTTTCTCCTGAACCCGCCGGCCGCTCCGGATACGGACACCGATGCGACCGAATTGCGCACCGCACGCAATATCGTCGAGGCGGTGCGGGGCTCCGGCCTGGAGAAGGTCGTGGCTGCATCCACTTACGGCGCACGCCCTGGAAACGGTATCGGCGACCTGACGACCCTATGGGAACTCGAGGAAGGCCTGCGAGAGCAGTCGATTCCCGCGGCCATCAACCGCGGCGCCTTCTACATGTCGAACTGGACCGCCTCGGCCAACACTGTCAGAAAGACGGGAAAGCTCCCGAGCATGTTTCCAGCGGACATAATGCTCCCGATGGTCGCACCAGACGATCTCGGCAAGGCAGCAGCGGCGCGGCTTCTGACGCCGCTCGACGACGTATCGCTGCGATATGTCGAAGGCCCCGCGCGCTATACGCCCCAGGACATCGCGAACGCCTTCGCCGCCGTTCTGAACCGGGACGTCGAGGTGGAGGTGATTCCCCGCGATGGCTGGGAGGCGGCGTATAAGAAACTCGGCTTCTCGGACGCAGCCGCGAAAGCCTATACGAAGATGACCGCGACAAGTCTCGACGAGGGCTTTTTCACACCCGACAGCGCCATACGAGGAACGACTACGCTGGAAGAGTTTGTGACGTCCAGCGTTGCGCCTTGAGATGTTATGACGGCGAAATCGGGGCGTGTATCTGGCGCGGGCACCTGCCTGTCCATTCACGGCTTGCGAAGCAGATGGTGCTTCTTCAATGCGCCGCAACGGATATGCCCAACCCTATGGAACGGATCGTCGGCCGCATGGTCCCGGCTGGTTAGGAACTGCGCTCCGCGAGGCGCGCCTCATCATAACCGCGCGATATGCGCCCCTGCGTGAAGGCCGCGAGCGGTGCGAGGCCGAGGAAACAAAGTCTCCGTGCAGGCGTATATATTTTGCAATTCCCGATCTCACGATCGGACTTCAGGAGAGCCCCGCCGCTTTATGCAGCGGGACTTTACCATTTTCCCGCTTGCACCGTTTCCC
>NZ_DASWTD010000103.1:0-12541 GCF_036402335.1 Sphingopyxis sp.
TCAATGAAAGCGCCGGGTGCCCGTTTTGCTGTCGTTTTCGATGGCGAGGATAATGCCGACGCAGGTCATGATCGTCAGCATCGACGATCCGCCGTAGGAGAAGAGCGGCAGCGGAATGCCGACGACGGGCGCGAGGCCCATCACCATCATCAGGTTGATCGCGATATAGAAGAAGATCGTCATGGTGAGGCCGGCAGCGGTGAGCTGCCCGAATCTCGTCCGCGCCTTGAGCGCGACGCGCGTCGACCAGCGCAGCAGCAGGAAGAAGCCGAAGAGCAGCGCAAGGCCGCCGATCAGCCCCCATTCCTCGGCCATCGTGGCGAAGATGAAGTCGGTGTGGCCTTCGGGCAGATAGTCGAGATGGCTCTGCGACCCGTTGAGGAAGCCCTTGCCGCCGATGCCGCCCGACCCAATCGCGATCTTCGACTGGCTGATATGATAGCCGGCGCCCAGCGGGTCGCTTTCGGGGTCGAGGAAGATCAGCACGCGCTTTTGCTGATAATCGTGGAGGAACGAAAAGAGGATCGGCAGCGCCGCGGCGCCCGCGGCGGCGGCGCTGCCGAACCACCAGAAGGGCAGACCCGCGACGAACATCACGACGACGCCGCCGATGCAGATCGCGAGCGCGGTGCCGAGGTCGGGTTGCAGCATCACGAGCGCCGCCGGAAAACCGATCATGACCAGCGCCGGCCACAGCGCGGTAAAGGTCCGCGTATTGCCGGGCGGCAGCTGCGCGTAGAAATGGGCGAGCGCGATGACGATCGCGACCTTCATCAGTTCGGATGGCTGGAGGTTCATGAAACCGAGATTGAGCCATCGCTGGCTGCCCCCGCCGACGAAACCCAGAAGCTCCACAGCGATCAGCAGCACCAGCACGCCGATATAGGCGATATAGGAGAAATCCTCGAAAATGCGGATCGGGAAGCGGCCGATGATCAGCGCGACACCGAGAAAAACGAGGAAACGCACGCCCTGCTGCAACGCCCAGGGCGACCAATTGCCGCCCGCGGCCGAATAGAGGACGAGCAGGCCGAAACCGGTGATGCCGGCCAGAATGGCGATCAGCTTCCACGGAATGCGCTGGATGGCTGGCGGGACCGGGATCATTGCGGTGGCATCTCCGGATCGGGTTTGGTCGCGCCGGCCTTCCACGCGGCATAGTCGCGGTCCATGCGTTCCTTGATCGTGCCGCCCCAGCCGGCCTCGAAGGTGGTGAGCGCCTCCATCGCCTTTTCGCGGTCGAAGAGGAATGTCATGAAATCCTTGGCCACCGGCGCCGCAGCGCGCGATCCGCCCATGCCGTGCTCGATGACGACGGCCGTCGCGTAACGTGGATTGTCGACCGGCGCGAAACCGATGAACAGGCCGTGGTCACGAAATTTCCACGTTCCGCTTTTGCCGTTGCCCGTGCCGAGCCCGCGCACTTGGGCGGTCCCCGTCTTGCCCGCCATCGTGATGCCGTCGAGCGGCAATTTGCTGCGTCCGGCGGTCCCCCCCGGGCCGTTGACGACAAGGTCCATGCCGTGACGCGCGACCGCGAACGCTTCGGCGGAGAAGGGCAGGGACTCGTTCTCGAATTGCCGGTTGACGAGGCGCGGATAGAGGCGGCGGCCCGAAGCGATCCGCGCCGCCATCACCGCGAGCTGAAGAGGGTTCACGCTGACATAGCCCTGTCCGATCACCGCGTTCAGCGAATCCGAGGCCGACCATGGCTGGTCATATTTCTTCATCTTCCACGCGCTGTCGGGGATGGTACCATAACGCTGGTTGCTGCCCGCGAGCTGGAATTCCTCGCCGAGTCCCAGCAATCGCGCGGTCGGCGCGATCGCATCATATCCGAGCCGGTGCGCGAGCCAGTAGAAATAACTGTTGCAGCTTTTCATGATCGCGGTCGCCATGTCGACGCTGCCATGCGTGCCGAGGCAGCGAAAGAAGCGGCTGCCGAGGCGGTATCCACCGATGCACGTATGCCGTTCGCTGGGGTCGACGCCATGTTCGACCGCGGCGATCGCGGCCATCGGCTTCAATGTCGAACCGGGCGGATAGAGGCCGCGCGTCGCCTTGTTGATCAGCGGCTGGTGATCGTCGGCGCGCAGCCAGCTATATTCCGAATTGCTGATCCCGTCGGAAAAGCTGTTCGGATCGAAACTCGGCATCGAGACGAACGACAGGATGTCGCCATTCTGGCAGTCGATGACCACCGCCGCGCCCGATTCGCGCCCCATGCGGCGCGCGACGAATTCCTGCAGGTCGGCGTCGATCGTCAGGTGGACGGTCTTGCCCTGCACGTCGGCCTGCGTCGAAAGGTCGCGGACCACCTTGCCGCGCGCGGTAACCTCGACCCGCCGCGCGCCGGGCTGGCCCTTCAGCATCTCCTGGAAATATTTCTCCAGCCCGTCCTTACCGATCTTGTACCCCGGCGTGATGTAGAGCGGATCCTTGACCTTCTGATATTCCTCGGCGTTCGGCGCACCGACATAGCCGATCAGATGGCCGACCGCGGCGCCGGTCGGATAGTTGCGGGCAAAGCCCCGCTGCGGCGCGATGCCGGGCAATTCGGGCAGGCGGACGAGGATCGAGCTATATTCGGCCTCGGTCATATCCTCCCTGACTGCGACGGGCTGGAAACCCGACGCGGCCTTGAGGTCGCGGTTGATGCGTTCCATCGCGTCGCCGTCGAGCCGCAGCAGCGTCTGGAGCTGGCCGAGCACCATATCCTTGTTGTGCAGCCGGTCGGGGAAGATGTCGATGCGGAGCGATACGCGATTGTTCGCGAGCGCCTTGCCATTGCGGTCGACGATCCAGCCCCGGCGCGGCGGGATCAATGTCAGATTGACACGATTGCTTTCCGATTCAAGGACATAGCGGTCATTATCGATAACCGAAATATAGGCCATCCGCGCCGCGAGCGCGACGCCGACCGCAGCCTGTGCGCCGCCGACGACCAGCGCGCGGCGGGTGAAGGTTATACCCCTCCAGGCTTCGGTAATCGGCGGACTCTTCTTCTTCGGCATCGTAGGGATCAGAACCAGTCTATCGGCGTCTCAGGCGGAAATTGTCAAACATGCCTGTCAGGCGCATGAACAACGGGACGAGCAGGACGGAAATTACGATCTGGGGCACCACAAGGCCCAGCACGCGACCCGTTTCGGCATGCGGATGGGTGATCAGCGCGGCGAGCGACTGGATTAGCGCCACCGACAGGGCGGCGATCGCCCAATCGTGAAAGAAGCCGCGCCAATAGATCCGCTGCGACGAATAATGGATTGCGATGCTGGCGACAGTCCACAAGCAGATGGCAGTCCCGATGGGCGCGCCGCTGAACAGATCGTCCCACAGGCCGAGCGGCAGCCCGATCCAGACCGGCCACATTTCGGTACGAAGCAATTGCCAGCACAGGAAAAGGAGCAGGCCCAGCGGCGGCAAGACCGGCGAATTGGCGATCAGCGGCAGCATCAGCGGCAGCGCCGAGGCGAACATGACGCTCGCGATCGGCACGATGCGCATCCGCCACAGCGATGCCGGTTCGCCGAGGCGCGGACCCTTCTGGTTCATGGCGCTTTCGCGGGCGCCGGGGCGGCGGCTGCCGGTCCGGGCAGGCCCTGCGCCTCGATATTGTCGGGCGTATAGGGGCGCAGCACCGATACGGCGTCGACCTTGCCAGGGTCGGCGAGCGGGCGGGCAAGCGCGCCGTCGTCCTGTCGCCGTACGACGATCGCGACCGGGATGTTCGGTGGATAGAGGCCGCCGGTACCCGAGGTGACGAGGATGTCGCCCGGTTTGAACGGATTGTTCGCGATGTTGAGCGTGCGGACGTCGAGGTCGCCATTGCCGCGGCCGCTGGCGAGCGCGGGCAGGCCATCGCGGGCGCGGCGGACCGGCACGATATTGTCGACGTCGGTGAGCAGCAGCACCTGCGAGACCGACGGCCCGGCGCTCAGCACGCGGCCGATCAGCCCGTCGGCGCCGCGCACCGGCTGTCCCGAAGCGACGCCGAGGTTGCGACCGATGCTGAGCAGCGCGATGCGCTTGCTGCTCGTCGAGGTCGAGGTGAGCAGATAGCCGTTGGCGAGCGCGGTCTTGTCGGTTTCCTGCAGCTTCAAGAGCGCTTTCAGCTGGCGGTTCTCTTCCTGCAGCGAGCCGGTCGCGACCAGTTCGCGCCGCGTGTCGGCAAGTTCCTTGCGCAGCCGGCGGTTCTGGGTGCCCGCGCGGACATAGGCGCCGACGGTGTCGTCGATGCCCGAGATCGATCCGATCACCGACCGCGACACGCGCGCGATGGGCGCGGTGACTTCCTGACTTGCGACGCGAAGCTGGGCAAAGCCGATGGGGTCAACGACCGAAAGAATCGCCAAGAGTAGCCCGGCCACCGCCCCGGTCACCGCAATGACATAGGCGACGAACAGGCTGTACTGGGCCTTTCGGGATTGCCCCGGACGTCGATGTGCCGGGCGGACCATGGTTCAGCTGTACCCGATCAGGCTTGCTGCAGCACGCCGCGGAAGGCGGGGTCTTCCATCGCGCGGCCGGTACCGATCGCGACGCAGGTCAGCGGATCTTCCGCCACCGTGACCGGCAATCCGGTCGCATCCTTGAGGAGCTCGTCCAGTTCGGCGATCAGCGCGCCGCCGCCGGTAAGCACGATGCCCTGGTCGACGATGTCGGCGGCGAGTTCGGGCGCGGTATTTTCGAGCGCTATGCGCACGCCTTCGACGATCGTGCCGATCGGTTCGGACAGCGCTTCGGCGATCTGGGCCTGATTGATCGAGATTTCCTTGGGCACGCCATTCACGAGGTCGCGGCCCTTGATGTGGATCGTCAGGCCGGTGCCGTCCGCAGGGACGCGCGCGATGCCGAAGTCTTTCTTGATCCGTTCGGCGGTCGCCTCGCCGATCAGCAGGTTGTGGTGTCGGCGGACGTAGGAGACGATCGCTTCGTCCATCTTGTCGCCGCCGGCGCGGACCGAGGTGGTGTAGGCGAGGCCGCGGAGCGAGAGCACCGCGACTTCGGTCGTGCCGCCGCCGATGTCAACGACCATCGACCCGATCGGTTCGGTGACCGGCATGTCGGCGCCGATCGCCGCGGCCATCGGTTCCTCGATCAGCCACACTTCGCTGGCGCCCGCGTTCGACGCGGCGTCGCGGATCGCACGGCGCTCGACGCTGGTCGAGCCCGAGGGGACGCAGATCACGATTTCGGGACTGCGGAACGCGTTGGGCTTGCCGCCGTGCACCTTGGTGATGAAGTGCTTGATCATCTGCTCGGCGACGTCGATGTCGGCGATGACGCCGTCGCGGAGCGGGCGGATCGCCTCGATGCTGTCGGGGGTCTTGCCCATCATCAGCTTGGCGTCGTCGCCGACCGCCTTGACCCGCTTGATACCGTTCAGCGTCTCGACCGCGACGACCGAGGGTTCGTTGAGCACGATGCCTTTCCCGCGCACATACACGACCGTGTTTGCGGTGCCGAGGTCGATAGCCATGTCTTGCGAATTGAATTTGAACCAGCGGGAAAAGAAGGACATCAGATATAGTTCCTGTCATCGACAGCGCGGCGTCCGAACGGGCCGCACCACCGTCGTCATAAATTGCTCGTTGCCGTCCGACAACAGGACCAAATCTGGGGGAGATTCCGGCTCTGCCGAAGTCGGCTGGCTGGACAGGAAGATCAGGCTGTGCGGGTGGGTCGCGATTTGCGTCCGACTGCGCTAGGAGAGGCCCCATGTCAATACGTCGCCTGCCGGAAAAGCTCGTAAATCGGATCGCAGCCGGTGAAGTGGTTGAAAGACCCGCCGCAGCGCTCAAGGAACTGGTTGAAAACGCCATAGATGCCGGTGCGACTCGCATTTCGGTGCGAATCGCCGAGGGCGGGATCTCGCGGCTTGAGGTGGAGGATGACGGGTGCGGAATGACCGCGGCCGATATGGCGCTCGCGCTCGAACGCCATGCGACGTCGAAACTCCCCGACGATGCGATCGAGGATGTCACGACGCTAGGATTTCGCGGCGAAGCGCTGCCCTCGATCGCGAGCGTCGCGCGGTTGACGCTCGAAAGCCGGATCGCAGGCGGCGACGGCTGGCGGCGGGTCGTCGATAACGGGACGGTCATCGCCGAAGGGCCGGCGGCGCTTGGCAAGGGAACGCGCGTCGTCGTCGAGGACCTGTTCGCGCGCGTGCCGGCGCGCCGGAAATTCCTGCGGAGCGGACGCAGCGAATATGCCGCGTGCCTCGACGTCGTGAAACGCCTGGCGATGGCACGGCCCGATGTCGGCTTCACCGTCGAGCATGACGGGCGCCGCGTGCTCGACGTGCAGGGCGGGCAGGACCAGCTTTCGCGCGTCGCTGCGCTGACGCAGCGCGATCTCGCCGCCAACAGCATCGGTGTCGATATCGACCGCGGTGAGGTGCATCTGGGCGGCGTGATCAGCCTGCCGACCTACAATCGCGGGATCGCCGACCATCAATATCTGTTCGTGAACGGCCGCCCGGTGAAGGACCGGCTGCTCGTCGGCGCACTGCGCGGTGCCTATGCCGATCTGCTTGCGCGCGACCGCCATCCGGTCGTCGCGCTGTTCCTCGACGTGCCGACGAGCGAGGTCGACGTGAACGTCCATCCCGCGAAGACCGAGGTGCGCTTCCGCGACCCGCAGCTCGTGCGCGGGATGATCGTCGGCGGGTTGCGCCGCGCGCTCGATGAACATGGCTTTCGCAGCGTTCAGCGCCCCGCCGAGGCCGCGCTGGCGGCATGGCAGCAGGAGCCCGTGGTGCCGCAGCCGCCGGTCCCGACCCTGTTCGCGGCGCACCTGCCATATCCGCATGCGCCAGCAACGCATCTGTTCGGTGCGGAAGACGATCCCGCAACGCTCGCGCTCCTGCGCGACCGCGTCATCGATTTCGCGCCGCCGCGCGACGCATTGCCGATGGGGCGCGCCGAAGCGGCAACCGCGCCCGTTCCGGGGGGCGAGGCGCATCCGCTGGGTATCGCGCGCGGCCAGATCGCGCGCACCTATATCGTTGCCGAGGCCGAGGACGGGCTGGTGATCGTCGACCAGCATGCTGCGCACGAACGGCTCGTGCTCGAACAATTGCGCCGGGGGATGAGCGGGCAGGCCGTTCCGTCGCAGGGCTTGCTCCTGCCTGAGGTCGTCGAGCTCGACGAACCTGCGTGCGACCGGCTCGAGGCGGCGGCGGCGCAGCTTGCCGCGCTCGGCGTCGAACTCGAACGCTTCGGTCCCGCCGCGGTGATGGTGCGCGCGACCCCGGCGATGCTCGGCGCCATCGACTGCCGCAAACTCGTCACCGACATCGCGGACGATCTGGCGGGTTACGACGCCGCGCTTGGCCTTAACGAAAGGCTCGAACTGGTCGCGGCGACGATGGCATGTCACGGGTCGGTGCGGGCAGGGCGGACGCTCAGCGTCGCCGAAATGAACGCGCTGCTCCGCACGATGGAGGTCACCCCGCATTCGGGCCAGTGCAATCATGGCCGTCCGACGTGGGTGAAGCTCGCGATGGACGATGTCGAGAAATTGTTCGGGAGGAAATAGGATGCGCTTTCGGATCATCGCCATGTCGCTGGTTGCGATACTGCCAGTGACAGTGTTCGCAGCGCCGGCCGAGAAGCCCGCAACAGCCTGTCCTGCCGCACCTGTGCTGCCGCCCGAACTGGCAGATTGGGGCCGCAACGCGACGGGCAAGACGATCTATGCCTATGGCGACGATCTCGGTGCCGACTGGTCGCCGCTTGGTGCGGCGCGAACCGAACTGGCGCTGCACAAGTTCGAAAGCCTGCGCTACGGCGTCGCCCCCGACCGCAAGCCCGACGCCTATAAATTCGGTGGCACGATCCCGGTCGAGGTCCGGAAGGCGGGACGGCTGATGGTCGCGCTCGACGCGGGGGCGTGGATCGATCTGGTCCGCGGCGGCGCTGTGGTGAAATCGGTCACGCACGGGCATGGCCCCGCTTGCTCGGGCGTTCGCAAGATGGTCGAATTCGACGTGACGCCGGGACGCTACCAGCTCCAGATCGTCAATGCGCCGACCGCGTCGATCCACGCGATGGCGGTGCTGCGCGACTGATCATCGCAGGCGTTTCGCGAGTTCGCCCGTCGCGTCGCTCGGCAGCGGCGTGACGCCGATCAGCCGCATCAGCAACGGATAGACCTCGATATTGTCGACGATGCCGACGTCGCCCTCGAGGCCGGTGCCGCTCGCGACGAACAGCGCGAGCATCTCGGGGTCCTGATTGTCATAGCCGTGGGCGCCGCCTTTCACGGGCCAGCTCGGCGGGCCCGCGATGATCGACCAGCCGGGTTCGGCGATGCAGATGATCGCGGCGACGCGCGGGTTGCGACCGTAATGCAGTCGCTCGGGCAGGTCCTCGCGGCGGTTGCACGTCATATGATCGTGCGGTTTCAGCAGCGCTTCATAGACCCTGTTGTCGGTCGCGGTGGCGGGTTCGATCGCGGCATAGGGACCGGTCTCGACCGCGACGATGCTGGGAAGGTCGATCAGGTCGGCGAGTTGGATCACGCGGCTTTCGTCGATCGCGCGCATGCCATGGTCGGCAACCACGATCATTCGTGCGGGCTGCCCCAGCGCGGCGAGCCCCGCCACAAGCTCGCCGACACGTCGATCGACCTCGGTGATCGCGGCACTCACTTCGGCGCTGTCGGGGCCGAACTCGTGCCCCGCATCGTCGACCGCCTCGAAATAAAGCGTCACGAACGCCGGACGAATGTCCGGCGGACGGCGCATCCAGTCGAGCACCGTGTTGACCCGCTGTGCATAATCGACATGCTCGTCATAGCGCAGCCAGTCGGGCGGGCGGCTCTCGTGGATTTCGACCTCGCTGCCCGGCCAGAACATCGTCGCGCTGCGTACCCCCGCCTTGCCCGCGGTAATCCACGCGGGCTCGGCCTCGTCCCACCAAAAGGGATCGAGCGATTGTTTCGGGTCGCCGAGGCTGAATTTCACCCCCGGTCGCCGCGGATCGATCATGTTATTGCCCGTGATCCCGTTATTGTCGGGGCGCTTGCCGGTGACGATCGCATAATGATTGGGAAAGGTCTTGGTCGGGAAGGACGGGCGGAGCTTGCCATGCGCGCCTTCGGCCGCCAGCCGCGACAGGTTGGGGGTGATGCCACGATCCAGATAATCGGCACGAAAGCCATCGATCGAGATCAGGATCGTGACGGGTTTGCGCCCGGCTTGCTCTTGCGCGTGCGCGGCGAGGGGAAGCAGGAGGGCGAGCAGCAGCGTGACAAGGCGGTTCATGCGCGCTCCGCTATGGACCTTGTGTGACCGCCCGGCGACACCTCAGGCCATCTTGATCCCTGCGACATCCCTTTCGACCACACCCGTGGCGCGTTTCGACAGCGTGTTCACCGGCGTCGTCACCTTGTCGACGACCATGAAATGCGTTTGCCAGGCGTCGCGATTGACGTCGCAGACGACATAGCCGCGCTGGTCGTTGGCGAATTTGAGCTCGGGGTTGAGCTTCAGAAAGGTGTCGGTGCCGTTCCGTTGGTCGCTGCCGTCGCCGCCCGACGAGATCGAGGTCGCGACGAATTCGGCGCCGACGACCTTGTCCTTCGACACCAGGTCGCCGCAGAAATTCTGATGCTCGTCGCCGGTCAGCACGACATTGTTCTTCAGCCCTGCCATGCGCGACAGGATGCGCTCGCGCGGCGCTTCATAGCCGGCCCAGCTATCGAGATTGAGAATCTTCTTCGGCTCTTCTTCCTTCCGCCGCCGGTCGAGCGACATCATCGTGACCTGCTGGGCAAAGGCGTTCCATGTCGCGCCGCCCTTCGCGAGGTTGCGGCCGAGCCATTCCTCCTGCGCCTTGCCGAGCACCTGCGCATTCCTGTCGAACACGCCCGGGCAGGCGGGCTTGAAGCCGTCGTCGCACGGCTGGTCGTCGCGATACTGGCGCGTGTCGAGCAATTGCATCGCCATCAGGTCGCCCCACCGGAACTCGCGGTTCATCGCGACCATACCGCCGCGCGGCAGCAGCGCCTTACGCACCGGCATATGCTCGTACCACGCCTGCATCGCCGCCTGTTTCTTCAGCATGAAGACCTCGGGCGAGGCGGCTTCGGGATCGTTGACGTCGAGCCCGAGCTTCCAGTTGTCGATATCGGAGACCCAGTCGTTGCGGATCTCGTGATCGTCGAAGCTCGACAGGAAGGCGTGGGTACAGCGCGCCGCTTGAAGGTCGATGTCGCCGAGCTGCTGGGCATAGGCATTGCGGAAATCGGTAACGTCGACGAGCGCACGGAAGGCGTGCTTGCGCACCGGGCGCGTCGGTAGCCCGGTATTGAACAGATATTCCTCGCTATATTCGTAGATGAAGTCGCCATAATGATAGACGAAGGCGAGGTCTTCGCGCGCGAGGTGGCGATAGGCGCCGAAAAAGCCTGCTTCGAAATGCTGGCATCCTGCGACGCCGAACTTCAGCGTATCAGCCTTGGCTCCCAGGGCGGGCAGGGTGCGTGCGCGACCGCGCAGGCTGCGCTCGCCGCCGGCGGTGAAGCGGTAATAATAAGGACGGTCGGGCTGGAGCCCCGCGACCTCGACATGGACGCTGTGCGCGAGTTCGGGGCGCGCAAGTTCGGTGCCCTTGACGACGACATCGCGAAAGCCGCTGTCGCTTGCGACCTCCCAGTCGACGGAGAAATTCGCCAGCGGCATCCCGCCATGGCGCTCCATTGGGTCGGGAGCGAGGCGCGTCCAGATGACGAAGCCGTCGCTCGCCGGATCGCCCGCCGCGACGCCGAGGCTGAACGGGAATTCGCGGAAAATTCCGCCCTCGGCGCGCAGGATCGCGGGCGCGGCAAGCCCGGCGAGGGTCGCCCCGGCAAGGAAATGGCGGCGATTGAACATGGCTGGGCTCCGTGGAGGCGAATCACCGCCCCTGATAGCCCAGTCCCATGTTTCATCAATGACGGATGGCGGATCAGAACCACATCCGCGCCATCCAGAGCGCCATCGCCACCATCATCACATTTTCGGTGAGCGATACGAAGCCTAGGGGCACCTTGCTGCTGCCGCCGACGCACGCGCATTTGATGTCGCGCTTGTCGATATAGACCGCCTTGAACACCGACACTGCGCCGATGCCGCCGATGAACAGCGCCAGCGGGATCGACAGCCAGGGCAGGGCATGCGCGGTCATCAGAACGCCCGCCAAACCCTCGGCAAAAGGATAGATGCTCGCATAGGGCACCCAGCGCTTGGCGAGCAGGTCGTAATTCAGGAACATCGTCGCGAACTTGTCGACATCCTGCAGTTTGAGCAGCGCGAGCACGATCATGCTGAACGAGATGAACCATTCGGCGGCGCGGAGGGTGAAGACATCGCCATAGACCGAAAAGCTGGTCGCGAGCGCCATCAGGGCGGTCATGGAAAAGAGTGCGATCACGGGGACGTAGCTGGTCGCATCGGGATCGGCGACCTTCAGCCCCAGATGACGGCGAAGATCATCGTAACCGCCGATCCGTTCCCCGTCGATGAAGGTCTGCGGCGTCGTCTTGACGCCATGCTCGGCCTTGAACGCGTCGGTTTCCTCGCGCGTCGTCAGCCAGCGGTCGTCGACGGTGAAGCCGCGACTTTCGAGCAGATGTTTTGCCTTGAGGCCATAGGGGCAGGTGTGCCCGGGCATGACCATGCGATGGAGGGTTGCTTGCTTTGTCATGCGCCCCATATAGCTCCCGTACCATGGTACGGAGTCAAGCGATGCAGCTTACAATCGGAAAATTAGCCGCCGCGGGCGACGTGGGGGTCGAAACTGTGCGCTATTACCAGCGTCGCGGGCTGCTGGGTACGCCCGCACGCAGCGGCGGTGACGGCTGGGGTGGCGGGATCCGCCGCTATGGCGGGGAGGACCTCAGACGGCTGAAATTCATCCGCTCGGCGCAGGCGTCAGGCTTCACGCTCGACGAGATTTCCGAACTGCTCGCGCTAGAGGCAAGCGACGACCGTGTTCGTGTCCGTACGCTGGCACGGCAGCGGATCGAAGTGCTTGACGCAAAGATCGCGCAGATGACGTCAACGCGCGCCGCGCTGGCGCGACTTGCCGACCAATGCGCCGCGAGCGACAAGGGACCGTGCCCGATTCTGGCGGCGTTCGAGCCGTAGCGCCTCTTGAACTGTTCCGGGAACGGCGGCTCGACCAAGCCACCTGCTCATCGTCGTTACGCCGGCGTCTTGACCTTGACCCACACATGGACCGTTGCGGCGAACTTGCCGGGTTCGGGTTTTCCGACGTCGATCCGCTCGGCGGTAACGAGTTCGCCGGTCGCGAGGTTGAAGCTCGCCCAGGGTTTCGGCATGCGGCCGAAGGTCATTTTCTGGATCGGCTGGCCGGTGGCGGTGTTCATGATTGTTGCGGTGATACCCATGACGCGCCGGTAGCGGCGGCGCGGCCCATCTGTCCAGCGCCGAAGTTCGCGGCGTCGAAGGCCCGGCCAAATTTACGCGATCCTTATGCGATACACCCGAATCGCTCTCGAAACCCAATGCGCGACGGGCCTAATGACA
>NZ_DASWTD010000104.1:0-5328 GCF_036402335.1 Sphingopyxis sp.
CGACCAACCGCGAATGCCGACCCGTTCTGCCGCGCCGCGCCGCGATGGCGGCGCTGCTCGGCGGCGCCAGCCTGCTCGGGCAACCCGCGCTCGCGCAGGCGCCTGCAGCCGATACCGATGCGGTGCAGGAGTCCGAAATCATCGTCACCGGTTCGCGCCTGATCCGCAGCGACCTCACCGCGCCCAGCCCCACCACGGTGATCGGCGAGCAGGATCTGCAGCTTTCGGGCAATGCGACGATCGAAGGCACGCTCAACGAATATCCGCAGCTCGCCGCGGGCAACTCGTCGAACGTCAACGGCGGCGGCGGCTCGGGCGTTCTGACCGCGAACCTGCGCGGCCTCGGTGCGACGCGCACGCTGGTGCTCGTCAACGGCCGCCGCTTCATCCCGGCCAATTCCGACGGCCTCGTCGACCTGGGCAGCGTTCCCGACGCGCTCGTCAAGAGCGTCGACGTCATCACCGGGGGCGCTTCGGCGGTCTATGGCTCGGACGCCGTGGCCGGCGCGGTCAACTTCGTCCTGAAGCGCGACTTCGAGGGATTGGAGGGAAGCTATCAGTTCGGCCGGACCTTCCGCGGCGACGGCACGTCGCACCGGGCCGACGTCACTATCGGCACCAATTTTGCCGAGGATCGGGGCAACGTCACGCTGTCGGCCAGCTTCACCGATCGCGGCCCGGTCTTCAAGGAAAACCGCTGGCATTCGGCCCGGCCGCTCGACACCGTCAACGGCGTCCTCGTCCCCGGCGGCTCGGGCAGCATTCCCGGCACGCGGATCGGCCTCAGCACCACGCAGCGCGACCAACTCGTCGGGGTCGACCTGAATTCGGCGGGCCCCTGTTCCAGCCTGACCGGCATCCGCTTCGGCGAGGCCGGCGCCGTGCTGCCCTATTGCGCCCCCGAAGACACGTTCAACTTCGCGATCGGACAATATCATCTTCGCCCGCTGAAGCGCACGCAGATCTCGGGAATTGCGCATTATGAACTGACCGACCGCGTCGAGGCCTATGGTGAGGTCTATTACATCAACAGCGAGAATAGCTATCAGCAGGCGTCCGACTCGTTCACCCCGGTCACCCCGGGCGCGGGTGCTTCGACCTTCCTCGTCCCGAACTATGCGACCAACCCGATCCTGCTGCCCGCGGTTCGCGAGTTCTTCATCAACAACACCGCGCTGTTCGACCCCGATGGCGACGGGACGGCTGCTGTCTCGGGCGCCGGGCGCCGTGCCGACGAGCTCGGCTTTCGCAACTATTCGTTCGAGCGCAACTCGCGCAACCTGACCGGCGGCTTGCGCGGCGACTTCGATATCGGCGACAAGAACTGGCGCTGGGACGTCTTCTATCAATATCAGCGCACGAGCGGGACCGAGCGCGCGCAGGGCACGATCTCGCAGACCCGCCTCTCGCAGGCGCTGAATGCCACGGTCAACGGACAAGGGCAGGTGGTCTGCGTCGATCCGTCGCGCGGTTGCGTCCCGGTCTCCATCTTCGGCCTCGGCACGATCGACCCGGCCGCGAGCGCGTTCCTGACGCCGGAGCGCGTCGCGAACGACCGCTTCACGCGCAACGTCGCGGGCGCGTCGCTCAGTGGCCAGATGTTCGATCTGCCCGCGGGACCGGTCGCGGTGGCGCTGGGCGTCGAATACCGCAAGGACGCCTATGCCTTCCGCCCGAGCCCGCAAGACATCGCGGGTGAGTATGGCACCGGCTCGCAAAGTCCGATTTCGGGCGAATATGACCTGAAGGAAATTTTCGGCGAAATCCGTATCCCGATCCTGTCGGACCGCCCCTTCTTCGATACGCTCGCGATCGAAGGGGCTGCGCGTCTCTCCGACTATTCGACCGTCGGCAGCGTCTTCACCTGGAAGGCCGGCGGCGAATGGGCGCCGGTCGACTGGGTACGCGTGCGCGGCGCGTACAACGTCGCCATCCGTGCGCCGTCGCTCAACGAGCTCTACTCGCCGATCTCGACGGGCTTCACCACTGGCGTCGATCCGTGCGTCGCGGCGCGCCAGCCAACCCCGGCGCAACAGGATCTGTGCGTGCTGCAGGGCGTGAATCGCGCCGACCTGCCGACCTTCACGCAGCAGTCGACGGGCCTCAGCGCACGGAGCGGCGGTAACCCGCTGCTTCGCGAGGAAAAGTCGAAGACCTACACGATCGGCGCGGTGATCTCGCCGCCCTTCATCCCGCGCCTCAACCTCACCATCGACTATTTCAACGTGAAGGTCGACGATGCGATCACGACGATCAACGCGGCGCAGACGCTGACCGATTGCTTCACCAACCTCGACCCCAGCTCGGAAACCTGCCGTGCGATCACGCGCCTCACCAACGGCCAGATCGATTTCGTCAACACCAATCTCAGCAACATCGGCTCGCTGCGCGTCGAAGGCCTCGACGTCCAGGCAGACTATCGGGTCAACCTGCCGAACGCGCTGGCTTTGTCGGGAGACGGGGCGGAGCTCAAGTTGCAGGCCATTGCGTCGTGGATGTTCAGCCGCTCGACGCAGGTCGTGTCCGGGCAACCGGCGCTTGAATGCGCGGGCTATATGGGCGGCGGCTGCGGCGGCGGCAGCGGTTTCTGGCTGATCCCTGACTTCAAGCTCAACCTCACCGGCACGTACAACAGCGGTCCGGTCACCGTCCGGATGCAGGGCCGGATGGTCGGCGACATCAGGCTGAAGGAGGGCGTCACCGCCGCGGTCGACCGCGCGCCGCGCCACTGGCTGTTCGACCTGTCGGGGGAGGTTCGCCTCAACAAGACGGTGGAATTCTTCGGCGGTATCGACAATCTGTTCGACAAGGATCCGCCGATCCTCGGCTCGGCGTTGGCCAGCGACAATTCCGACCCCACCGTGTGGGATGTGGTCGGCCGGCGCTTCTTCGTCGGCGGCCGTGTCCGCTTCTGATCCAGTCCGGGGAGCCGTTTCATGATCCTTCTTCGCGCTTTCGTTTCGTTGCTCCTGCTGATGGCCGGGGTCCCGGCGGTCGCGGCTCCCCCTCTTCCCGACCTCTACGTCATGCGCCATCTCGAATATCGCGGCGAGGGGAGCCACGCCCGCCTGTCCGAGATCGGCGCCAATCATGCGCAGCGGCTGGCGGCGGCGTTCGGCGACCTGCCGCCGCCGGTTGCGATCTATACGGCGACCGAGCAGGTGTCGCTCGACTCGTCGGCGTGGCTCGCGATCCGCCTCGGCATCTATCCGAAGCTGTTCGACCCGAAGAATATCGACGCGCTTGTGGCGAAGCTGGCGCGCGAGCGGGGTCCCGTGCTCGTCATTGCCAGCCGGGACGACGCGGCGGCGATCCTTGCGCGCGTCAGCGGCGGGCCGGCACCGCAAATCGCGGAAAATGCGTTCGGCGAGGTCTGGCTGATTTCGGGCCGCGACCGCTCGGTCGCGCGGCGGCGCCTCTATGAGAGCACTGCGGGTCCGAACGAGAAGCAGGCGCCGATCGCGCCGTGGCAGGACGACGGGGAAATTGCCGACCGCAACCGGACCGGCGAGATGCCCAAATGACGGTTTCGCTCGTTCAGTTCCGGCACGGCGGTGCGCGCAGCGTCGCGCGGCTCGACGATGATGGCGCGCGCGCCGTGCCCGGTGCCACAAGCGTGCGCGAACTCGCGCTGGCGGCGCTTCGCGACGGAACGCGGCTCGCCGATGTGCCGGGCGGCGAGCGCGTCGATCTCGATATGGTCGAACTGCTCCCGCCGATCGACCATCCCGATCCCGCGCACCTGTTGCTGACCGGTACCGGGCTGACCCATCTCGGCTCGGCCGAGGGACGCGACCGGATGCATCGCGCCGCCGCCGAAGACCCGCAGCCGACGGACTCGATGAAGATGTTCCTGATGGGTGTCGAGGGCGGCAAGCCGCCGGAAGGCCGCCCCGGGGTCCAGCCCGAATGGTTCTACAAGGGCGACGGCTCGCAGCTCGTCGCGCCGGGGCAGCCGATCCGCTCGCCGGCCTTCGCGCTCGATGCCGGGGAGGAGCCCGAGATTGCGGGTATCTACCTGATCGACGAAGACAGCACGCCGGTGCGCCTGGGCTTTGCGCTTGCCAATGAATTTTCGGACCATGTCACCGAACGCCACAATTATCTCTGGCTGGCGCACTCGAAGCTGCGTCCGGCGGCGCTCGGTCCCGAACTGCTGCTCGGCGACCTGCCCGCCGACGTGCGCGGCACTAGCCGCATCCTGCGCGATGGCGCGGCCATATGGGACAGCCCGTTTCTCTCGGGCGAGGCGAATATGTCGCACAGCATCGCGAATCTCGAGCATCATCATTTCAAATATCGGCTCTTCCGGCGCCCCGGCGACCTGCATGTCCATTTCTTCGGCACCGCAAGCCTGTCGTTCAGCGCGGGCATCCGGACGCAGCCCGGCGACCTGTTCGAGATCGAGGCAGCACCGTTCCGCCTCCCGCTCCGTAACGCGATCGAGGTCATGGATACCGAAACCATACGCTTGAGGATGCTGTAACAAGCAACGGCATGGTCGCCGGCCTATCTCGAGGCGAAGTTCATCGACTTCCCGGGCGCGCCCTGTCCGTTCCCCAACTTGCCAAGGCAGATGTTCAAGCCGGCCTGTCGCCGATCTGCAGGCGTTCCACAGCAAGGTCAGCGCGATTGACGCCCCAATCCGCCAGGCCGGCGGGCCAGCTGCCGCCAGTAATCAGCGACTCTGTTGCCGCAGCCATCGCGGGAGCCGTCTGCAGGCCATATCCGCCTTGGCCTGCCAGCCAGAAAAAACCCTCGGCATCGGGTGCGAAGCCAGCAACCGGAACGCGGTCGTGCGTGAAAGTGCGTAGTCCCGCCCAGCTGTGACTGATCCGCCGGACGGCGAGCGAGGTATAATGCTCGGTCTTCGCCGCCGCGAGGGCGATGTCATATTCTTCCGGCTGGGCGTCGGTCGGTTCACTCGGCACTTCATCGACGGGGCAGGCGAGCAGGCGACCCGATTCGGGCAGCATGTAGAAATCGTCGATCGCAGTTTTGGTGAAGGGCCAGCCGCCTGTCTCCTGATCCGGCGGGGCATCGAAGACGATGATCGTCCGGCGCAGCGGCTGGAGACCGAGCGGCACGACGCCCGCCAGCCGCGCGATCTCGTCGCACCAGGCACCCGCCGCGTTGACGAGGATCGGTGCGGAAATGCGGTCGCCGGCGGCTGTGGTCGCGACCCAGCTCGACCCTTCGCGCTTGACCGCGACGACGCGGGCACCCGCGATCGACTGGCCCCCCGCGCGCTTGATCGCGGCGCGATAATCCTGCTGCAGCATTTCGCTGTCGAGGCGGCGCGCGGTCCGGTCGAGCACTGCGGCGATG